>PEYN01000065.1 GCA_002774355.1 Candidatus Marinimicrobia bacterium CG08_land_8_20_14_0_20_45_22
TGCAATGACGGCGAATTCATCAGGCGGTAAAAGAAAATCCGACTTAGTCAGATTCGCAGTCGTCGAATTATCACCGATTGTCCATTCTCGCAAATTGACAGTGTCAGCGGAAATGTTGAGCAATTCGATCCATTCGCCGCCGGAACCGGAAGCTGGACAGTACATAAACTCGTTGATGGCAAGACAATGAGTTAGAAAGGGAATTCGCAATTCGTGTGTTTTTCGATTATTCAGTAAGTTGTCATCGACGCTGACAACGACATCAGCCATGAGGTAGTGAATTCCCGCCTGCTGAAAAATCGCGTCGAACAAAACTGTCGCCGAGTCTTTCGGATTGATTGAGACAAATGTGGTAGCGAGCACTTCGCTCGTGGATAGATTGCTGTCGCGGTCGGCGTCCTCGCCAAAACGCACCGTCGCCGAATCACACGGATTCTCGCCAATATTTTTCACGACAATGGAAAAATCGATAGTGTTTCCGGTTTCGAGCGATTGGGGATCGGAAAGACACGAGAATCGGTTCAGGCTTAGGTCGAACGGCAATGGCGAGATGCTGTTGCGAAAGCCGGGTGTGCCGTATAAAACACGGCTGTTGCCCCAGTTGGATATATGGTTGTTGCCTTCCGGGATAATTTTCTCCCAACTGTATTCGGATGACGGTTGGGCGGTCGTTAATACGGCAGAAACCGTGTCTCTCTGCGGACTAAACAGGTAAATCTGACTTGCGGCATCATTCACTAAGCCGGTTCGCGACAAAGAATTATCCTGAATTGTAATCAAGAGGGCGCTGGCCGGAATCAAATCTTCATAAAAAGAGGATTTGTTCTCCACCAAATAACCGCGATCCATTATGAGGGCAAAACCGTTCGGCTTGATCGTATCGCCATAATCCACCACGAAACTCAGTGTGTCCGTGTAACCGTTTATTTTCAGGTAATAGCCGCTCAATGCAATCGAAGAGTCGCTGCAATTGTATATCTCGATGAATTCATCGTAACTTTCCTCCCCGGACGGATTGGCCATAACTTCGTTTATGACAATGGTCGAACCGGACGTTCGGACACAGATTGCAACGAGCAAGAGAAGAAGGGCAAATCGGGAAAGGCTTTTGTGTTGCATGAAATTAACTTGAATCTTTTGCCTGATTTTATGCCGAAAGTTGCAATTAGTCAATAAAAATATTTCATTCTCTGGTTAAAAAAAGTTTGATTTATTACCGGCTATAACAGAAATTCAACCATATTATGAATCTGTAAAGTTGAGGTGTTGATCGTGCAAAATAAAAACCAAATCATCTGTTCATCGAAGCCCGGAATCTCCCATCGGGAAATTCTTGCCGTCATCGGGGTCATCCTCCTTTTGGCGGCGTTTTCATATCCGCAATCCGGGAAGTACGTGCGAAAATCAGTTGCTTTTGTGGACGTGCTGATGATAACCGATTCCAACATCCGTTTGATGGGAGAAAACGAGCGGTTTCTGCTAAATGCCATTCATGAAAGCATTCGGATTTCGCGTTTCGATTACAATCCGCTTCCAGGGGCGGTTCAATCGACGTTCAAAATGAATCTTCGGGCTAAAGGCATGGTCGGAGACGATCAGATCGCCGCGGTCATTCGTGAAATTATCGCGCCGGAGATCATCAAATATCTTGACGTGAGCAAAGAACTGCGCGCACAGAATCTCGTCTCCGAAGTTCAGAAAAACATGTTCATTGCGGTCAAGGCGAAGGAACTCGGAGTCACGGCGGAA
>PEYN01000066.1 GCA_002774355.1 Candidatus Marinimicrobia bacterium CG08_land_8_20_14_0_20_45_22
GGATCTTCGCCGGAATTAACGCCGTCGAAAACCGCCGCGGCGACCGTACGATGACGACTGATTGTATCGACAGTTTTCACAAAATCATCATCACGAGCTTTTCTTTGATCCGGCTTCGATAAACCAAAATCGCGGGTCACACATGAAATCAGCTCCTCTACGGATATTTTTTTTTCGCCAATCAAATTTTGCGCCAATTTGAAAGCCCGGTCGTGACGCAGTTTGCCGTAACCCTCTTCAGAACGCGCTTTGTAAGCAAAGTTGGCGCGAATCAGGAGTTTCTCATCAGAATCTATGGCATCAAAGCGGAAATATTCATGGTTGCCAGTCTCAAAATAGGCGGCGTTGCCCAGGGCATCGATCACGCCAAAATTGCTCGTGACAGCCCGGCCGGTTTCGTTTGTATTCTTTAAGAGATTTTCAAAATCTTCAACGGTTTTGCATAAAATAAGCGCCGTTTTCATCAAGACGCCTTCATCGTCGTAAAGCGTCTCTTCGCCGGGAATGGCCATATCGCGCGATTCGGCATTCATAATCGCGAATCCGTGATTGTTTACGCCCGCCCAAACCTGCATCGTATCATCGGCGTTGATGATCCCGATAAACTGCGTTCCGTCATGCGAGAAAAAAGCCGCTTCGTTGTCTTTAAAACTCGAGTCGCGATTTTTCCACAGAATCGGGCGCGCGCTGTTTGTCACTGCGCCGGAAAATACACCGGTTGTGCATTCCTCCGACAAGATAACTCCAACAAAAAATGTCAGGAAAAGACAGGCTATTATGAAAAATCTGCAAAAATTCCGAATCATATTGAATCCTTTTAAATAAACCGCGCGATGCGCAAGTTATTTTCGCTCAGCGAGATAATCCGAAGCCGCAAGCGCGCCATTGGCTCCATCACCGATTGCATTCGCAATTTGTCGGTATTTTTTCGATCTCACGTCGCCGATTGCGAAAATTCCTTTGACGGACGTTTCCATATGTTCGCCGGTAATGATATAGCCGTCTCGGTCTAATTTCAATAAATCTTTTACGAACGACGTATTCGGTAGCCAGCCGATAAAAACAAAGACACCGTCAACAGCAAACCGGCTTTTTTCACCGGTTTTAACGTTCCGAATTTCTACGCCTTCGACGTGATCGCTACCGAGAATTTCTGTTACCACCGAATCCCATTTAAACGCGATTTTTTCATTGTCAAAAGCGCGTTGCTGAAGGATCGGTTGGGCGCGCAATTGGTCGCGCCGGTGAATGATTGTTACTTTTTTAGCAAACTTGGTGAGGTAAATTCCCTCTTGAACCGCCGCGTCGCCGCCACCGACAACCACGATATCGGCGTTTTTATAAAACGGTCCATCGCAAACCGCGCAATAGGAAACGCCCTTTCCAAACAACGCTTTTTCAGATTCCAAGCCGATCAGGCGTGGTAAACCTCCCGTCGATATTATCACGGCGCGTGAAACGTATTCATTATTCTCCGTGACCAACCGAAAAGTTTTCCCCTCTGGAATGATCGCGCGGACATCTTCGAATTCTCCAAATTTGACGTTGAATTTTTCTGCCTGCGCCCGCATTTTGTCCATCAATTCCATACCAAGAATTCCATCCAGAAAACCCGGATAATTTTCAAGAATATCGACTTTCGTCGGTTGACCACCGGTCAATTCCTTCTCCAATAAAATCGTCTTGAGCGTTTCGCGTGCCGTATAAATTCCAGCCGTTAATCCCGCAGGTCCGCCACCAATAATTACAACATCAAAAATCTCATCATTCATTCGTCTTTGTACCTCCATCTTTCAAAAAATTTTCGTCATAATTTATGAATATCATGCGAAAAATCGTTAGACAAAATTTCATCGGATTTTCGTCTTGCAAACCGATTAAGAAAACGTGTAAATTTTAATTATGATGAAAGAAGGAACACAAATTATACTCATTGGCGATCGGGTTTTGATCGATCCGGAACCTGACGACAACAAGACGCCGAGCGGTCTTTATCTCCCTCCGGGCGTTAAGGAAAAAGAAAAGGTTCAGGGCGGATACGTCGTTAAAACCGGGCCCGGATTTCCACTTCCTTTCGACAATGATCTCGACGAACAGCCATGGGAAGAAGAAAAGAGCTACGAACCGCGGTATGTTCCGCTTCAGGCAGAGGAAGGCGATTACGCAATTTTCCTAAGAAAAGCCGCCATCGAAATCGAAATCGAGAATAAAAAATATCTCATCGTTTCACATTCCTCCATTCTTATGCTGATGAGAGATGGATATCTGGAATAAATTTTCCGGAAATTTTCAGCCCTTCTGCTTGAACACCCAAACCGACTTTAAATAATCCTTGATTGTTTATTTATCAGCGTGTACATTACTTACGAATATCGTCAACATATTATGATATCGTAAACACACCCAGAGAAAAGATCGGTAAAAAGGTGATACAAGTGATGACAACAAAGAAACAGCAGATAGCTGAAACCGCCGAGGACTTGTTTCGGCAACACGGCATCAAACGCGTAACGGTTGAAGAGATCAGTTTAAAGGCTGGCCTCAGCAAAATGACCTTTTACAAATATTTTCAAAATAAAAAAGAACTGGTGAAATATTTATGGCAATCAATAATCGATGCCGGCCTGGAAAAGCTCGATGAAATCGACAGATCGGACATTCCCTTCGCCGAAAAAATTCAGGCGCTTCTGAAAATGAAGGAAGATTCTGTCTCCCAGATGGGCAAACAGTATGTCCATGACTATCTGGAATACGTTCCGGATGTACAGCGTTTTTATGAACAGCTTCTCAGCAAAACGATGACAAAATTCATGGATTTTATTCGCCACGCTCAGGAGAAAGGCGACGTTCGCAAAAGCATGCGCCCGGAATTTTTCATCGCGGCTCTTCACAAATTGACGGAGTTGGCGAACAACGATCAACTCGCCGCTCTGTATCCAAATTATACGGACTTCGTACTTGAGGTCAATAACTTCATTTACTATGGCATCATGCCGGTACCGGAAGCGGAGCAGAAATGAAATTCAACCGGGTTTGCCTGATTATGATCGCGGCTGTTCTTTCATTGTCGGCGTTGGATTATGATTTTCGCGGCCAACTCTCGGCGCGTTTGACAGGTCGCAATCTGGATGAAAGCCGGTCGGTTTCCGCCGGACTGCAGTACATTCCGCAATTTTCGCTAACTAAGCCGCTGAATGCTGATCACTTTATATCGGCGGAATTGGCTTTTTACGGTTTTGCTAATTCTGACGAGAAAATCAGATTTGACAATATTCAGCCCTATCGATTGAATTTTCGTTATGCAACCGCCCAAACCGAGACTCAAATCGGTTTGCAAAAGATCAATTTCGGCCCGGCTCAGATTCTGCGGTCGCTGATGTGGTTCGATCGGCTCGACCCGCGCGATCCCATGAAAATTACTGAAGGCGTTTACGGCCTGCGCTTCCGTCATAATTACCTGAACAATGCCAACGCCTGGCTTTGGGTATTGTATGGTAATGAAGAAACCAAAGGTTACGAAGCTGAGCCGACTACAAAAGGAGAGCCGGAGTTTGGCGGGCGTTTTCAAATCCCTGTCCGGCACGGTGAAGTGGCTCTGACATATCATCAGCGTTATATTGAAGATGCGGTCAACGGCCTCGAAAATCGCCTTGCTCTCGACGGACGCTGGGATTTTATCCTCGGCTGGTGGATAGAAACCGTCGGCCAGTTCAGCCATGACAGATTACAATCTTTCACCACACTCGGAGCCGACTACACTTTCGGGATTGGCAACGGACTATATACCCTGTTTGAGCACAAAACAGATTACTACAATTACAATATCATTTCCGTCGATAATTCATCCGGGGTAGAACTCGATGATCCGGTTCAGGTTTCGGCGATTATGCTGACTTATCCGCTGATGCTTTTCGATAATCTTACGGCAATCGGCTATTATTCATGGACAACGCACGATTTTTACCAATATATAGGCTGGCAGAGAACCTATGATAAAATTGTCGTTAATCTCAATTTTTTCAATTATCCGGACGCGGCGCTTTCTGGAGATGCTTCCATCGGCGCCGGAAAAGGCTTACAGCTAATTTTGATCTATAATCATTAAAATAAGGGTGAATTTATGGCATACGACGCATTGATTTCGATCCAACAACTGATTAAAGACTATCCGATGGGACGCAGTTTCTTCCGAGCCCTGAATGAAATTAATCTCGAGATTGAATCCGGCGAATTTGCCGGATTGGTTGGCCCGAGCGGTTCCGGCAAGACAACCCTATTAAATATTATCGGTTCGCTGGATGTGCCCACCAAAGGAGATGCCTACGTATTAGGCCAATCGGTTGGTTCGCTGAGTAGCCATCAATCGGCCAATCTGCGGAATCATCACTTGGGATTCATTTTTCAAACCTACAACCTTCTGCCGGTTTACAACGTATTCGAGAATGTCGAGCTTCCGTTATTGCTATTAAAAATAGGAAGGGACGAGAGGCGAAAACTTGTAGATCAAGCGCTAGAGTGGGTCGGCTTACAGGACAAGCGTAAATCCCGTCCGGCGCAGCTGTCCGGCGGTGAATGTCAGCGGGTCTCGATTGCCCGCGCAATGGTCAAATCACCCAAAATCGTCATGGCTGATGAACCGACCGCCAATCTGGACGCAATGAATTCCCATAATATCCTGCAGACAATGGAAAAACTGAATCGTGACTTGAAAACCACGTTTATTTTTGCTACTCATGATGATAAAGTCATCCAGTATTTGCATCGAAAAATCAGCCTGAATGACGGCAAGGTGGTCGGTGACGAATTGATCAGCAAACAATAATCGGGAGGTGATTATGTTAGCCTTAAAATTAGCTTATCGGAATTTAATGGGCGCCCGGTTACGGACTTGGCTGAATGTATTCGTCCTATCGCTGTCTTTTATCGTGATCATCTGGTTTAAGGGCATCCTGAACGGCTGGGACTTGCAGGCGCGGCGGGACACAATCAGTTGGCAGATTGGCGGCGGTCAGTACTGGCAGGAGAATTACGATCCTTATGATCCATTCTCGATCGATGACAGTCATGCGCCACTATCCATTGCAACGCAGGAAGCAATCGCTCAGGGAAAGTTGACGCCGATGCTGATCAGCCAAGCCACCATGTATCCGGAAGGCCGGATCCAGAACATTTCCATTCGCGGCGTCGATCCAGAACAGAAAATAATTGAACTGCCAACCAGTTATCTGGTAAATAAAGACGGTGAAATTCCCGCCATTATCGGCGAGCGCACCGCTCGCAATAATAAACTATCAGTCGGCGATTATGTCACGATTCGATGGCGGGATGTTAAGGGTACCTTTGATGCCAATGAGGTCAAAATCGTTCATATATTCAGAACGGATGTACCAACAGTTGATCTGGGTATTGTTTGGATACCTCTGAAGAAGCACCAGGAAATGTTTCAATTGCCTAATGAGGCGACAATCCTGACTGCATCTCGGGAAACTGGTTTCATCGGCAGTATCCCGGGCTGGGAATTCAATGACCACTATTTCCTGCTCGCCGAAATAAGGGAACTGATTAAAGTAAAATCCATTGCCGGATCGGTATATTTCATCATTTTAATGTCACTCGCAATGTTGGCTATTTTCGACACTCAGGTACTGTCAATTTTCCGTCGCCAGAAAGAAATTGGTACCCATATCGCTCTTGGAATGACTCAACGGCAGGTGGTCGCGCTTTTTACCGTCGAGGGCGCCATGCATTCCATTCTGGCGGCAATTCTGGCGGCGATCTATGGAATTCCACTGCTGGCTTATCAGGCTAAGGTGGGCTGGACCATGCCGGCTGGCACGGATGATTTTGGATTAACGGTCGCTGAAACCATTTATCCGTATTATTCTCTCTGGCTGGTGCTTGGATCAACGCTACTGGTGCTGATCACGACCACAATTGTCAGTTACATACCCGCCCGCCGCATTTCCAAAATGAACCCGACGGATGCTATTAGGGGGAAAATCCAATGATCAAATTTATTATTAATGGTCTGTTGCGCGACCATCATCGGAGCTTGTTCCCATTTCTTATCGTTACGATTGGCGTAATTATCACTGTATTCATGCAGTCTTATATGAACGGCGTGCTCACCGACATGGTCGATTACAGCGCCCGTTTTTCCACCGGTCATGTCAAAGTGATGAGCCGGGCTTATGCTGAAAACGCTGATCAGGTGCCGAACGATCTGGCGCTGAACAACGTCAGCAAAATTATGAACCAACTCCAGTCAGAATATCCCGACATGACATGGGTCAAACGCATCCAGTTCGGCGGCTTACTGGATATTCCGGACGAAAACGGCGAGACCAAATCACAGGGCATGGTCGCCGGGATGGGCGTAGATATCTTAAGTCCCGGAAGTACCGAGATCAGCACGCTAAATATTGCCAAGTCAATCGTAACCGGCCGAATGCCAGAGCGCTCCGACGAAATCCTGATCAGCGATGATCTGGCTGAAAACCTTGGCGTAAAACAGGGCGATGCGGCAACGCTGATTACATCCAGCATGTACGGCAGTATGGTTGTCCACAATTTCATCGTCGTTGGCACGATGCGTTTCGGGATTCAAATGATGGATCGGGGCGCCATAATTGCCGATGTAAACGACATGCAATTTATCCTAGAAATGGACGATGCCGCCGGTGAGATTCTCGGTTACCTACCCAACCGTGTCTATAATGATGCGGCCTGCGCCGATATTGTTAATAATTTCAACGCTCAATATGAGAATAGCGACGATGAATTTGCGCCGGTAATGGGAAAACTGAAGGAGTTAAGCAACCTCAGCGGCTACTTGGATATGGCTTCCAATGCCTCAGAGATGATCGTTGTAATCTTCGTGATCGTGATGTCGGTGGTATTGTGGAACGCCGGTCTGCTGGGCGGTTTGCGACGTTATGGTGAGGTCGGCGTCCGGCTGGCCATCGGTGAGCAAAAGGGCCATATTTTCCGCTCACTAATCTACGAATCAATCGTAATCGGATTCGTTGGATCGGTGATTGGCACAACCATCGGACTGGGTTTCGCCTACTGGATGCAAGTAAAAGGACTGGACATCGGCGCTTTCATGAAAAACGTCAATATGATGATTCCAACAGTATTCAGATCCAAGATTACTTCCGAAACTTACTACATCGGCTTTTTCCCGGGACTGTTGGCCACGGTACTGGGAACGGCATTAGCCGGGGTCGGTATTTACCGACGCCAGACAGCCTCATTATTTAAGGAGTTGGAAACATGAGAAAAGCACTGCTTTTTATCGCACTTTTCAGTTTAATTGTTACAATAAATGCTCAGACGCCGACCGGTGATGAAATTCTGAAGCGGATCGACCAGAACCAGATATTTGAGCAAGCCATCAGTGTATCCACGATGATTGTCCATAGTCGCACCGGCGACCGCACGATTCAATCTAAAGCCTGGTCCAGGGGCAATGACAAAGCCTTCGTCGAATACCTGGCGCCGGCCCGCGAAAAAGGCAAAAAAATGCTCAAATTGGAAAAAAACCTCTGGATTTACACGCCGGAACCCAGCGATCGGATCATCACCATCTCAGGACATCTGTTGAAACAATCGGTCATGGGCTCGGACATGTCTTACGAGGACATGATGGAAAGCGATGAATTGCGAACCAACTATGATGCGATCGTGCTCGGCAAAGAAAAATACAACAATCGCAACTGCTGGGTGTTGCAACTGACCGCAAATAACAGCGAGGTCGCCTATCATTCCCGTAAAATCTGGGTCGATGCCGAGCGTTGGTTGTCGCTGAAAGAAGAGCGTTTTGCTAAGAGCGGACGAATTCTCAAGAAAACCGAAATTCTTGAAGTGTTTTACCAAGATGGACGCTGGCTTCCAAAGCGGATAACGTTCAAGGATATGCTCTCGCGCGGCGGTGGCACCGAGTATATCATTGATTCCATTGACTTCAACGCCAAAATTCCGGATTACCAGTTTACCAAGGCGGCTTTGAGGAAATAAGCGGGCGAGCCGCAAGCAAGTGATTAACGCCATAAAAAAAGCCGGGAGATTTTCTTCCGGCTTTTCGGTTTATCATAATCCCGAAGTTTCGGGACGGAGCGTCACTCGATCCAATCGAAATCGACACTGCCCAATCCGACTTCGATGATGATATACACTCGTTTTTTCGCAGATTTCCAGTTTCCGCTTCGATAAATGTCATCGTCAACGCGGTCGAAACCTCGGAGATTTATTGATGACAGAAAAGATCTTTCCGCCCGAACCTCGACTCCAATCTTATCCGGCATTTCAATTTTGACTGACCCGAGCCCAACGCTGATCTTACCCTTGGTGTCCTTTATAAGATCTCCATTGAATTCGAGGGTTGTGATGCCCAAACCGCACTCAACGTCAAAACGTTCCACGTTTGACCATCCAATTCCGCGAACGACAACATTTCCCAAGCCAGTCTGGATATTAATATTCCGGATTTCTTCCTTATTTCGCTTGTTAAACTCTACCAAAACATCGCTTAATCCACACTCAAGGTTCAGATCGTTGACACAAATATCGGTAAAATCCATCTCGCCGTCTCCCAATCCCATTTCAATATCAAACGAGGTCGGAATATTTTTATTGAAACCAAGTTCCCAAGAGCTATTCTTGGATTCTTTATATGAATCTCTCTCGTGTTTGAATTTGAAGTGTTTTTCCCCAACATTTTCTTGCGAGTAGAGATGGAGTCGTCCGCGATTTCCACGCGTTTTATACTCTACATTAGGTTTAAGATCTTTGTCGCGGTAAGTCATCTGCGATTTCATTACAAAATTACCGTCGGTTAAACTTTTTAGGAAGAATCGCCCAAGCGCAAATTCGATCTTGACATCGAGTTGCTTCTCGCCTTTGAGCGGAATATCATGACGAACAGTCTGCACTTCCGAAGCCATCAATGTTCCGAAAAACAATAGCAAAGCAAGCACACTATTGGTCTGAGAAAAACGATTTCTTTGACTTTTTGGATTCATGATATTTAATTCCCGTTAGACTTGCAAATTCGAATGTTACCGTCACGGGCGTTGAGTTTGATATCATCTCCGCCGCCATTGACCGGTCCGTGTCCTGTAATGATTAATTTTGATCCTTTTTCAATCTTATCAATCGACAATGGAAAATCCGAGTAAATATCGCAATCCACGTCCCGCCG
>PEYN01000067.1 GCA_002774355.1 Candidatus Marinimicrobia bacterium CG08_land_8_20_14_0_20_45_22
GTTCCTCATGATTTTCAAAACGCTAAAGAGAGTTCAGGAGACTGATATTTTTCCGGCATTTCGTTATATACTTTGCCTTCGAGAGTGCGTCCGTTTTTCTTCTTATTGAAGCCTCCCCATTGTTTGAAGAAGAACGGTACGTTTGCGTTTTGGCAGTGTTCCTTGATTTCAAACACCCATTCTGATTTCATCGGCCGGGCGCCGGGACCGGATTCGCCGCCAACGATCACCCAATTGATCCCTGACAGATTTATTCCCGTAATCGGTCCGATTAAGGGTTCGACGGAAAGGAACCGGACAGCGGCGGGAATGCTTCGGAGGTGCTTGATACGGAAAACGCTCTCTTCATTTTCAACGGTAACGCCCATCCAGACATTTTCCGGCCAGGGCAATTTCCCCGCAAGTTCAACCAGACGAGCCGAGCGCTTCGTTAAAATCTGGAAGTGATGCCAGCTCGCTTTTTCCATTACGTTGAAGACATGCTTAATAAAATCTATAGGAACGTCTTCATGGAAAAGATCGGACATTGAGTTGACGAATATAGTTTGTGGCTTCCGCCAATGCAGAGGCAATTCGATCAAATGTTCATGGAGAGTTACGTGAAAGCCATTCGCATAATTTGCCTGACCCATTGCCTGAAGTCTTTTTGCCATCCGTTCGGCATAGCAGTTCAAACAACCGGCAGAGATTTTTGAACAACCTGTTACAGGATTCCAGGTTGATTCAGTCCATTCGATAGAAGATTTCTGTCCCATTATAAATGCTCCAGCAAGTGGTCAGCGAATAATTGGGACATTTTACAGTAGTAGATATTAATCATTTTTCACAATTGCTTTTTTCGAAACCTCTACTATAGTGTCAAGAACGTTTTTAACTTCCTGATCAATAGATTCTTTAGGAATTAATTTTGCTAATTGATAATAATCAGTCTTTCGCATTAGGAGGGGGAGGTCAAGTTTTTTAAAATAGGCTTTGAATAAAGGATCAAGAAAATCATCAGTTGCTTTAATTTTAGCAGACCATGCTGGTGGTTTTCCTAACGTCTCAAGCGCTGAGATTACTTCTTGAATAGATTCTTCCATAGCTCTTATCCGACGTTGTGATTCAGCTGAACTAAAAATGTCAAGAGGTGATTCCGTATTTCCAGCATAAGCAATAAGTACTTCTTTTCTACAAAAATAGTTCTCTATTTCGCGGCTAGTCCACATAATTTCTGTAAGTTGACTTTCTGTTTGTAATGGCCTATCAAGATGATCGAAAAGTGCAACACCAACTAAATCGTTTTTTGCCTCTCTCAGGCCATTGAAATGATCACGACTCTGTGGGGGATGGTTGGATCCTAAATAGTGAACAAATGGACGTTCTAAAACTTTGATTGCTTCGTCATGCCCAAGTTTTATAGCGAAAGTTCTAAGTATTTCGAGGTCCGTCGAGCCTTCAAGGTAGAGAACCCAACCAGACTGTTCTGCCTGATAGTACTGATCCCATCCGATGGACTGAAGTGATTTAGATAGCTGTGATCCATGATCGTTTAGTTTATGAGGCTTTCCAATAAAAGCTATGACGGTGCCTTTTTCTGCGGCTTCGGAAAGAACAACCTCCGAATGGCTGGCGACAATGATTTGTGAGTTTTGTTTAGAAGCCGCGTCAAGAAGGATGTTATAAATTTGCCGTTGCCGCAGAACTTCTAAATGAGCATCTGGTTCATCAAGTAGTAGCGCTGTTCCTGGGTGTAAATAGAGATGTGCCAGCAATAAAGTGGTTTGTTGTAAACCACGACCGGAGGAGGATAAATCAAGAACATGTCCATATTCATCTTTATAGGACATTGTTATTTCACTTCTTTCAACAATGTACTTCGGTGGTAACAATTCTATTCCAAAAAAGGAACGAATATGGTTTACCATATCATTCCAATATTTATTTTCTTTATTCATCTGGGATATTTGGAAGCAAAGATTTCTAAGAACTTGGGCGGTTTGTCCTTGACCTATTAAAACTCCGATTTCCCCACTTTGTTTTATGAATTCCGTGTCAGTTAGTCCAGACATTGGCGGTAAGAATGCAATCTTTATATCTTCTACTTCATCTGGGACGGGCATCCTATCATTTTTATCGCCAAGTCTTAATGGTCGACAATAAAAGGATTCTTCATTTGCATAGTCAAATTCCATTCCACATGACCATGGTTTATCTTTTGTAACGCCATCTACAATAATTTCAACTCGAATATTCTGAGTTTTTTGTGATATTGCTATGCCCTCTGTTATACGACTAACATCTCGTACATGTAAATTTCTCCACAGTAAATTTGCACTAGGTACCGGAATTGCTAATAGATCACGTCTATTGATTGTTACACCGGGCCTTTTTTCGGGAGAAGTTTTACCCTTCCGTTTTTCGTTCCATCTTCGAACACCAATATCCCATAATGCGAGCGCCTGAAGAGCGGTCGTTTTGCCACAGTTATTTGGGCCAATTAAAACCACGTTATTATAAAGCTCGATGTCAATTTCATCAAGTCTTTTAAAGTTTTTAACCCTTAGTCTTGTCAGCATAATCAGAGTTCTCCTTGAGTATTTAAAGAGTTTTTATTGTTTTTATGGCATTCCAGGGATCATCAATTTCAATGAACGCCCAACGACCAAAACCACCGTGATTATTAATTGCCGGAACCCAGAGCGTGCGGGCGGTAGAGACTTTTGCGGCTTTATCCTTTTTCTTCTCGCCGGTGACCTCGATAATCAGATTCAGGATGTTATTGGCGCCTTTACCATCATCGATGCAGGCGATAAAGTCTGGATAGTATTGATGTTCTTCGCCGTTGATAGTATAAGGGATCGTGAATCCGAGGTTGTGGTTTTTTACATAGCGGATAACCTCGGGCATATCTTCAAGATCGGCGGCCATTTTCTGTTCCCAGGATTTCGTATCGGCGACGACATGCGAAACGTGGCACTTGTCTTCACGAGTGGCATAAACCGATCGAGTCGTATCGAAGTCAACATACCGCGTAGAACCGATGGTATCGTAAGGTTGTAGGATGGGTTTGAGCGCGGCCGTACCATCGGTCGAGGCGACGATGGCTCTATAAATGCGGTCAGCGGCATCATGTGCGAATTCGATTAAAAGGAGCAATTGAATAAACGTGTTGTCCTTCAGGATGACGCATTCGGTCAGCCAACGTTTGGATATTCCCAGCAGTTGCGGAAAAAGCCACGGTTTATTGTTACCATCGTCGTCACGAAAATACTTCTCCAGCGTGAGTTTCGCCAGCATAAAGGCGACTTCATTGGCGCGATGACGTTTCAGGTCGTCAAGAGTGTGAATACTGGATTCGCCGACAATAGGAGCATTTTCTGTTTTAGTAGGAACGTCTTTTGTAGATAGCGTCAGGTTGGAATCATCTGTGAAATTAGCCGTAATTCGTTCGCCGGAGAGGTCATAGCGGTAACCAATCAAACGGGGAAAAGTTATTTCACAGGCGATCCGACTTTCGATAGCGCGGACGCGAGTGGGCATCGGACCGGGTTTAGGTTCTATTGTTCCGCCGCTACAGGGTATAAATGAAAATGGAACGCCATAGACTTCTGCGTACTCAGGGTTGAAATGTCCTTTTTCGTTAGCAGAATAACTCATGCGGCGCAAAGCGCGACCGACAACCTGCTCGCATAATAGTTGCGTACCGAAAGCGCGCACACCAAGAATGTGAGTGACGGTCTGAGCATCCCATCCCTCTGTAAGCATTGAGACACTGACAACGCATTTGACATACTCACCGAGCTTGCCTTGTTTTCCGACAGTATTCATCACTTCGCGGAGCAGGTCTTCATCCGTCAGGCTTTCGGAGTCGCGTCCGGGAAAACGGGTACGGTATTCGGCTTTAAACTCTTCGATTTCACGAGAGGCGATCTTTTTAAAATCGTCACTCATTGCCTCACCGGATTCGAGCTGTCGGCTATCTACCAGTATGGTATTTGGACGACGGAGCCAAGAGCCATTCCCATCGTCATTTCTAAAGATAGGCAATTGCCCTGCCTGAACGATGGTTTTATCACCGATTTGCTTTTCCCAGCCTGCGATATAGTCGAAGACGAGCTTGGAAACATTGGTATTGTTACAGACGACAATGAACACGGGTGGTGTAATCCCGCGGGCGCGAGCTTCGGAATTTTGTTCCCAAAGGTGGTAGTATTTTTCGTAGTTACTATAGAGGCTATGTAAAGCACCCTGCAGTTCTACCGGCGGTTTGGGTTCGCCGCCAACCGCCTCCGTTTTGCGTCCCTTTTTGGGTAAATCATCCCGTATGCGGAACCAAAGGTCCCGATAGGTCGGTTGATCGCCTGTCATTGAGTCGTCCGCAACCGGAACGCGAGGCACTTTGACAATACCGGATTCGATAGCGTCTATCAGCGAGAAATCCGATATTACCCACGGATACAAAGTGGCTTCAGGATAGCCAGAACCTCTGAGAAAGAACGGCGTAGCCGAAAGATCGTAGATGGTTTTAACACCGATTTTTTCTTTTACTGCTTCGATGCCGGAAATCCAGACGCGGGCATCTTCATTACGCTTTTTAGCTTCTGTTCGGTCATCCCCCTTTAGTTGATGTTCGTCTTCATCGCTATCCGGTTTTCTACGGTAGCAATGATGCGCCTCGTCGTTGATCACGACGATGTTTTTCTTTGTGCCGAACTCGCGGCAAACACGACGCACCATTTCATCAGGGGTTTCTTTATTTATCCCTGTTTTAGTTTGACCGGACAGTTCTTTCGTTAAGCGTGAACCTTCAAAGCGCTCGCGGAGCGCAAAGGCATGAAAATTCGTTATGAGAATCTTAGCCCGACCGATCTGCTCGATCTGTTGTGCCGGTAGAATGTCGCGTTGTCGATAGTAATTCTGAGGATCGTTGGGAAGCAACACACGCAACCGATCCCGGATAGTAATTCCCGGAGTGATGATTAGAAATGTATCGGAGAAACGAGCATCCTGTGGATTGGCTTGTTTATTAAGTGTCTGCCACACGATGAGCATTGCCATGACGACGGTTTTCCCCGAACCGGTCGCCATCTTGAAGGCTGAGCGCGGCAGTCCGGGATTTGATGTATTGTTTGCTTCTTGCAATTTTGTTTCTAAATAGGTGTCGCCGTACTTCTTGGCAACTTCAGTTATATAAATAACTGTTTCAAGGGCTTCAATTTGGCAGAAAAAGAGTTTCTTTTCCCGATTAGGGCCTGTCCAGTAAGCAATTAAGCGCGCGGTCGTTGGCGTCACGCCGACATAACTGCCATTCCGCCAAATCTCTACGCGACGTCGAATGTCGTTGATAAACTGATTCTCTTTGACTCGGTCTTGTGTCCACTCCGTATAAATCTCAAGTTGTGTAGCGCCTTTCTTCTTTGGTTTTGCGATGGGTACGAAATAGGTACTGATTCTCCTTCCGTCATCGATTTCATTTGTGATTCCATCGTCCGAAAAGCGGAAATGACGCATTGGTTTATCATAAGGTGAGTTAATGATTGGATTTTCGATAACGACTTGGCTCATATTGATTCGCTATTTTGTACAGGATTGGGAGTTATGATTTTCAGTGATTTGATCACAGATTTTTACCCTCATTTTAAAGCAGGTTAAATAACAACTGGGTTTTTCATAGATCGTCATTGATGCAATATTAACCATAGATTTTTATGAAGTCAACCGGAATATCGCTGATTATGACAGAAATAATTGAATCGGTAAAATGAATTTGAAAAAACACCTGACTTTGTCCTTGTTTTCTGATAGTTTTTTCCTTTCCTGTTGAGTACTGTACTAAAATCCTCTTTGTCTTCTCACTGAGCCCAGTTCGCCATGGCGAATCTGCGTTTAAAAAAAGTCGATTGGCTAGATTTAGTGGATTTGGTAGAAATGGATTGATAGGACCTGTCAGCTTCGAGCGGGTTGATTGGGTTAATTTGATATAAGGTAGGGGTAAAGTTGGGATAAAATTGCAGTTTGTGATTTGGAGTTTGGTATCTGGTCATTGGTTATTCGTGTCCATTCGTGTTCATTCGCGGTTCCGAAAAGAAAACCTTCCAGAGGGCGAGAAACCCCCGAGAGGATAGATCACAAGTTCAGATAGATTTGATCGGGTTCGCGAACGACAGAATTCCCGTTTTTAAAAGTTGTAGATGTCGGCGGCAACTGCGCCGGTTTGCCGTTCAGTAATTCGGTTATGGTCAGGATTTGAACTTTCGGATAATCTCTCTGCCAGCCTTCGGAATGATAGAGTCCGGCGGAGATCGCTTCGGTCAGCATATCGCGGGTCGGTTCATTCAGTGTGATAAAGATTCCAATTTCCGCCTTCTCGCGGTCGAGGACGCCAATTAAATCCCTGACGTCGCCGCTTTTCACGTGTCCGCTCTTGACCTGAACGAGGACGCGTTTGCCTTTCCCGGTTTGATCGTCAATGAAAGTAATCAATCCGTCAATGCCCTTGTCGGCGCCTTTTTTCTTTTCACCTCCCGCACCTGCGGGACGGGCTTTGATCAGCGAGAGCGCCCACCACTGGAACTGATAGCGGTCGTCATTGGCGAGTTGGAGGGCGGAGGAAACGTCTTCCGGTTCACCAACGACGTTATAATCTTTCTTCGGTTCAAGGTGAAAAGTGTCTTTCAGGCGATATTTCATCAGTGCGATAGATAAATGCGTAATATCTATACCGATCCATTTCCGGTTGAGATTTTGAGCGGCGACGATGGCGGTTCCACAGCCACAGAACGGATCGAGGATGACATCGCCTTCGTTGCTGGACGCTTTGATAATACGTTCCAGTAAGGCGATGGGCTTTTGAGTGGGGTAGCCGAGACGCTCATTTCCGCCGGTTTGTTCTATATCAGACCAAAGATTTGAAATTAACCAACCCTTAGTATGTTCCGGTCTGTATTTTCTATAAGGTACTTTGGGATTTGTCCAGTCAACATCGCCTTTTTTGTCATATTCTTTTAATTTATCTAATGATATTTTCCAGCCAGCTTTTGAAGTAGCGGATACGCCTTTATATTCATAACAAAGATTTGGTCTTTCACCCATACCCATAGACCTAAATAAAGGACTTTTAGTAAATCTGCCCTTGGCGTCCTCAAAAGGGTAGTGTTCAATAATTTCTTGATTAGTAAAAGGGATTTTTACATTTTCACTATCAAAGAAATAATCGTCGGATTTGGTATAAAAAAGTATAGTGTCTGTGACAGTTCCAAATTTTCTATCTTTAAATTGAGATGTTTTTAAGCTACTGGTTCTTTTCCAGACGATCTCATTTCGAAAATTACCGAAACCGAATATTGCATCCATTACTATTTTCAGGTAATGGCTTGCTGTCGGATCGCAGTGCAGATGAGCGAGCCGGTAGGTTTGAGGACGCGGTGTAGTTCGATCAGTCGCGCCGTCATCATGACCAAGTAAGCCATCATCTGGTTAGTGCCGAGCGTAAAACGCAGGGAACTGAGCAGTCCACTGACCGGAAGGGAAGCGGTAACGACATCGTGATAAAGTCTTTCGGCGTCTTGCGTCCAGTGCCATGTATCCTCGAAGGCTGTAATCTGTGCGTCGGCTTCCGAGCCGGATTCGTCTTTGAAAAGAACGTTGTAACTTCGGTTGGAGTTGAAGGGCGGGTCAAGATAGATCAAGTCAATGCTTTCCGACGGAAAGTGCTTTTTGAGGATCGGTAGATTGTCGCCGTAGTAGAGGGTGTTCATGAGAACTCCGTTTTGATAGATCGTGTCAATTCATATTTCAACTGCATTACGGTAGTTATCTTACTGAAATTAATCTGAGTTGTCAAGGAAGGAGTGAAATGCTTAATGTCCGTTTTATCCGGCGTGGAGTTCCGCCAGCTTCTGTCGGGCTTGAACCGCCGGGGCATAGTCGGCGTCGGCGTTTTTCCAGATTTTCAGCAAAACCTTCAGATGTTCGGCGGCTTTGGATGGATTGTCGAGAGCGATCTGAACCAGCGCCATCTCGTACAGCGCATTCGGAGAGTTGGGCAGAATCCGCAAGGTCGATTCTAAATAAGAGTTCGCCTTGCTGTAATCGCCGATCTCGCGGTAGCACCGCGCAATGTCCGTCATAACGGCGACGTCCGTCGGAACGTATTGCAACTTCGCCTGATATTCGAGGAGGGCATCGATGTAATTCCCGCGCATTTCACAAATCTTCGCTCGGGCGTCGTGAACTATAACGTTTTTAGCGTCTTCGCCGAAAACACGGATCAGTTCTTCCACCTCGCCAACGGCCTTTTCGGCGGCGGCAATGTCCTGAGTTTTCAGAGCGACTTCGAGATAGCCGAGCGATAACGCGCGCAACCACGGCATCGATAAACGTGAACGGTAGTCATTCAATGCGGCAAGCGCGGTGGATTTGTCACCGATCCGGATGTACAGTTTCAGCGAGCCGTCGGAAAGTTGGTTCAGCGCGGCGTCGATGGGATTGAGATATTTTGCCTGTTCGGCGAATTTCCGGTTCCGGCTTTCTATTGCCTTGCGGATTTGTCCCGTCATCTCATAAAGTTTTTGGAACGCAGCGAGCGCATCGGAGCGCTCGAACGGAGTTTTGGACGCCTTGAGCGCCTCTCCGTACTTTTCGAATGCGGCTGAGAAATTGCCTTTCCGGGCGTCGATGTCGCCCAGCCGGATCGGGATGAAAATATCAGCGGGCTCGATGACCTGTGCATTGATAAAATACTCGGTCGCCTTCTGGTAATCGCCCATCGTGTAATACAATTCGCCGAAATCCATGAACGACTGGTAATTCTCTGGGAACTCCTTTTGGTACTGCTTGTAATATTTCAGCGCCTGCTTGAATTCGCCTTTTTGGAGATAGACATTGCCGAGATACCGGAGATAATACCGACGCGCGTGGTCGATTTTCAGGATAGTTTTGTATTCCTCGATCACCTTGTCCAGACGGTTCATCTTGAGGTAATTTCCCGCGAGCCGGAAATGTGCGCGGACATCACGCGGATACAATTGCACCCACATGTTCAGCACGGCGGCGCGCTTATTGGGATTTTCCGTAATGAGATAATATTCTTCTTTAATCGCGTAATGCAGATTTTCGGGGAGTTTATAGATATATTTCATTGCCGATTCGATGGCGCGGTTGGCGATTTCCGGCTGATTGTTTTTGATGGCCGAGCCATAGAGCGCCCAATAGGCCGCGGCGAAAGTTGGGTCGGTTTTTACGGCGTTCTCGAAGCAACGCGCCGATTGTGGGCAATCGTTTTTCAGATTGACGTAGTTACTGCCGTCGATGTAATATTTATAGGCGGAGACGGAGCGGGTCAGGATTTCCCGGACGGGTAAATCCGGGCAACTTTGAATATGCCAGTCGGGAATTTGCAGGTCGCGCTTGAGCGTCATCGTGATCTGGTCGATGAGCGTGAAGACGTTCTTGTCTCGGAATTCATGCTCCGAAATGAGTTTCCCATGAATCGTTTCGTATAGGTACGTGCTGACGATGAATGTGTCCTGACTCATTGTAAACGAGCCGCCGAGAAAATATTCCCGCTGAATTTCTTTGGCGATCTTCTTTTCCAAAGCCATCGGCATGGAAATGTCCTCGCCGAAGCCCGCATGCAGGATTTTTTGATAGATCAGGTTATCGTAAGCGGAATAGACCGAGAAAAACGGATCCTGATTCAGGTCGATGTAACAACCGGCCATCAGTCCGTACTGGAGCCAGTCGAGCTCCGGTTGTTCGGATTTATTGTCGAAGAAAAAGATAGCGAGTCGCTTGCCGAATTCGCTTTTGGGAATGTTCCGTCGAACCGTCTGTCCGAGTTCGTTTTTCACGGAGACGGATGTGGTGGCGCTACCCAGTTCTTTGCCGGAAAACACCATGAGCAGGAGCATAGCGCTGAAAAAGAAATTGAGCGGAATGCCGATTTTCTCGGTTATTGTCCATTCGTCCCGACCGGGCTTGCCGTGATACCATGCCAGCATGCCGACTGTTGGCAGGAGCGATAATAATAAAACAAAACCCAGATCGACAAAATTGGGGGAAATGGAGAAATGCTCGACCGCCCAGTTGCTGAATTCGATGATCGTCCATCAGATGCCAAGATAGATGAAAATGATTTGAGGAAACCGCCGTTCGAATAGCTTTTTAACGATTGATTTCTTTTTGACTTTTCTCAAATCCGAATTGTTCCTAAAACAATTGACCTGTCTGAGATGCGATTCACCTTACTTCGGTTGCCGGATTTTCTCGCAAATACGGCGGATATAATCGGGCGTCGTTCCGCAACAGCCGCCGACGATCTCCACGCCGAGTTCCTTGATCTTCCGGATATTCTCCGAGAAAAATTCAATGTCTTCGGGATAAACGATCGCGCCGTTTTCGGTCTTCGGCGCTCCCGCGTTCGGCTGAATGACGACCGGACTTTGAACCGCGGCACGGATTTCCGCCGCCAATCCGATCATTTTGTCCGAGCCGATGGAACAGTTGGCGCCGACGGCGCTCGCCCCGGCGTCGATCAACGATTTCATACTGGGTTCCACGCGGTTGCCCATGATTGTTGCGAATCCTTTCGGACTCTGAGTGAAGGTCAGTGTAGCAAAGATCGGCAGGTCGGACACTTTCCGGATGCCCGCGATCGCGGCCAGAGATTCGTTGAGGTCGAACATGGTTTCAATAATGAACAGATCGACGCCCGCTTCCGCCAGCCATGCCGCCTGTTCGCCGAACGTCGCAGTCGCTTCTTCAATGCCGAGCAATCCGAAAGGCTGGAGCATCTCGCCGGTCGGTCCGATGTCGCCCGCTACGTATTGGGTCTTTCCTGCCGCCTGCCTGGCGATGGCTACCGCGTTTTGATTGGCGGTTATTGCCTGCTTTTCGAGTCCCGCTTTTTTCAGTTTGACCGAACTCCCGCCGAATGTGTTCGTCGTGGCGACATCCACGCCTGCGTCGAAATATGCGCGATGGATGGATTCGATGATTTCCGGGCGTTCGAGCGTCCAGAACTCGCTGGGCTTGCCGCTGAGTCCGGTGCGAAACAGCATACTTCCCATTCCGCCGTCGAGAACCAGTCCGTCTGTTTTTGCTTTTTCAATGATATTCATGATACACTTCCCTTTTCAACAATAAAATCTACGGAATTTTATGGCAGGAAAACCATCTTGTTCGTTTGGTAGATGCCGCCGTCCGTCGTCATCCGGTAAAAGTAAATTCCGGCGGAAACCGGTCTGTCGTCTTTACCGCGCCCATTCCAATCGACTTCGTGAATTCCGTCTGGCATCTCCTGATTGGCTACAGAGATTATTTCGTGGCCGCGCAGGTCGAATATCTGAATCCTGACGTGCGCCGGTTCGGCCAGTTGAAAACGGATCGTCGTCGTGGGATTGAACGGATTGGGAAAATTGTCGAACAAGAAGCGGTCGGGCAATTTCCTGCTGTCGGTTTTGGGGATCGCTGTCGGGTCGGCGAGCATTTCCGTGATGACGTTCCCGGAAACGAACGGCGTCGGGAAATCGAGAATCGCGCCGATGGTCGGAACAATGTCCGGGATGGAACGCTTCTTAGACGAATGCCAGCCGCTTTTGACCGCCGGACCGATTCCCAGCAACATGATGTGCCGACAGCCCCAGCAACCGTCGCCGTGACTGGTAAAATTTGTCGTATGCCTGCCATGATCGTTGGTGACCAAAACCGTCGTCGCGTCGCGGAAGGTTGCGTCGGATTGAATGAAATCCCAGAGCATTCCGACAATGCTGTCGGCAATGGCGATAGCCGATGTGTACTGGTTCCAATCGCCCGAATGACCATAGTGATCGACGTCTGCCAAGTACAGAACGGTTAATGCCGGATGATACCGATGCAGATTAGACAGACAGCTCGACCAAACATCGAGATCGCTCTGACCAAGCAGAACATAATTCGGCCAGTATTGTCTGCCATAAGACGAAGTGAAACTTGGCAACCATGGCGTCGAGAGATTCTTGACAAAGTAAAACGCCTGCGTCGAATCGACGCTCTTTTCCTTGCGGAAATATTCCCAGAGCGATGGAACCTGCGCGTATTGTGTGCTGATCCAATTACTTTGGTAGTAACAAGATGTGTCGCGTGGAGCCGTCCACGAGCCTGACCAGATAGCCGGAACGGCGCGTCTGGTGACGGTAATACTGTCGTTGATAAAAGAGTCGAGCACCGCGCCTTGCAATGCGAGCCGTTTCATGTTTGGAATGTATTGTCCGCTCGTGTCGCCCAGCGTTTCGGTATAGCGAGCGCCGTCGATGATGACCAGAACGACGTGCAGGTTTTCCGCAAATGCGAACAGATGCAGGAAACACACCAGCAGAACTGTGAGGAAAACTTTCTTCATATCAACCTGTCTATTGTTCAATAATCTCCTCACCAAGTTAACTGAAAATCGACCGGAGATGAAGAAAAAAGTCATTGGGCGTCACCGGTTGGCGTAGCAGTAGGCGCAGTGATGATTGCATGTGTTGTAAGCGCCGATGTCGTGACTGAGATAGCAACCGCAACCTTTTCGCGTCGGAACAATGGTTTCGGGGAACGATTCGTCCGGGAAAAGATGTTTGAGCAGAATGGCGTCGACACAGTGACTAACCGGTATGTCCGCCTGAACAGCCGATTCGTTCTCACAACAGGCGCTGAGATGAATGCCGTTCGTATCGGCAATCTGTTTCATTTTGATGAGAAGTTCCGTTTGTTGTTCGTGTGTTGGGATAATGAATAGAATGCCCAAATCGGTCGTCAGCCGGTCAAAGCGCGTCCGGACTTTTTGGTACAGATCGACGAAACTGACAACGCATCGATCGACATATTTGGCGAAGAGCGCGCAGAGATCGTTAAAGGTATCGAGACGTTCCGTTGGCGAGGAAACATTGGAAAATATGAGCGGATCGAATCGCCAGATGACGGCTTCTTTTCCGTAACGTTCAGAGAGCCGTTTGATCGTGGAAAGCGAGCGGGGAATATTGGGAATATGCGGCTCGAACGCGGTCTTGGCTTTTCCCGCATAGCCGTTGATGGTGTAATGGAATAGAAACCGCTTTTGATAGATCGGGTCGATGAAGTTCAGCGCCGGAAAGAACGGCTGGTAATTCTTTGACCAGAAGACGATCGCACTGACCGATTCCGGCTTGAGGGAAACGGTGTACGGAACCGGCGAGAAAGGGTTCTTGACACTGACCGAACCTTGCCGGACGGCGTCAAGAAACCATTCGCCCAGAAAGGCGGGAATATCGGTTCTCCTGCTGGCGGAGATGATATGCTTGGTGGCAGATTCCGTTTATAGAGGGATTAAGGTGTTGTTTCGGTCGGCAACGGTTCCGTTTCCTGTGTGCCGATAATTTCGAGGTTGGTCTTTTGCCGGATCACCTGAATGAGTTTGTAGTTTTCGTCGCAAGGATAAAGGTCGAAAGAGGTTTCGGCTTCCTTGAGCGCATATTGGAACCAGCCTTTTCTCGTGTAGGCAATGGCGAGAAAATGATGCGCCTGATAGCCGTTTGGGTCGCTTTGCGTGGCGGCTTTGAATTCGAGAATCGCTTCGTTGATCAGTCCTTTGTCGTAG
>PEYN01000068.1 GCA_002774355.1 Candidatus Marinimicrobia bacterium CG08_land_8_20_14_0_20_45_22
TACAGCAACGGCTTATTTGCGATTCCGGATACAATGCTGATAATTCAGGGACCAACATCGTATCGGATAACTGGCGAAGGCGATTTAAAGACGAATACCATTGATGCCCGCGCTTACGTAAATTCCAGTGAAGTCGGTCCGTTTGCAAAGCAATTTGGCGTTAAGGGATTAATGGGCTCGGCTGAGGCATTTCTTGAAGCAACTGGTAATCTAAAGAATCCAGATTTCCGCGGTTGGGTGAACGGAAAGAAATTCGGAATGCCGATGCTGAATTTCGAAGAAGCAATCGCACGATTTGGATTGGTTAATATCGGCGAAAAGCACTTCGGTGATATTTTTATTGAAGCGACTGATGGTAAGAGTGATTTAATTAAGGATCCAATGCCGTTTGCGGCGCTTATCCTTCGATTTGAAGGCGACACGGCGTTCATTCGCTCGATGAGGATCGTCGGCGAAGATGTAAGTCTGGAAGTTCAAGGAGACATCATCAAGGGAAGTGAAATTAATCTGAAGAAATTTCGTGTGACGCGATATGGAAACGATCTGGTCTCTCTGGTTCCGATCTCTTTTTCGTTAAATCAAGATACAATCAGATTTCGGGACATCGATTTTTCATTAAATGATGGGCGGCTGAAAATGTCAGCAGAGGCAGTGAATAAAAAAGTCAAAACGGCGAAATTTTCTTTCACTAATTTATCTATTGATCCGGTGAACGCTTTTCTCAAAGGTTCCCGCGGTGTCGAGGGAATTCTGGATGGATTCGTTGAATATACTGAATTTCCCGGTTCCCCTAGGCTTAAGGCAAGCGTTAACCTTCAGGGCGCCAATCTGTTTGGGCAGAAATATAAAAATATACAGACTGATGCAAATGTGGCGGACAATCAGGTTTGGATCAATAAAATCGCCATCACGGATGTGAACAATGGAAGTCTCATTGGTTCGGGAACTTTTTCCTGTAATTTTCCTGTAAAAAATGGATCGCCATTTGTCAAATCGTCAGATACGCTCAGGTTTCAGTTTGAAGCGTCTGACTTTTTAATGAAAACGTTCGATCCCGTTTTTCTGTCAAAGATACCAAAGGACGGAAAAATATCCGGTAAGATCGAGGTTAA
>PEYN01000069.1 GCA_002774355.1 Candidatus Marinimicrobia bacterium CG08_land_8_20_14_0_20_45_22
ATCGAAACCGACAGTCGATTCGACGACATATTGAGCCATATCCGGAATTGCGAGCGGCTGAACGGCAACCGATAGGACATTCGGCGTTTTTTCGAGTTCATTCTGAATGTCCTGAATCGCACCCTCGACTTCCAACAAAATCGATTCACTGCCTTTGAGACGCGCGGTCAGGTTATCCGGCGTGTCCATCGCGACGACTTTTCCTTCATTGATAATGACGACGCGATTGCACGTCATGCTGACTTCCGGCAGGATGTGCGTGGAGAGAATGACCGTATGTTCATAGGCAAGGCTTTTAATTAGTTCGCGCACTTCGATGATCTGTTTCGGGTCTAAACCGACAGTCGGTTCATCAAGAACCAACAACGGCGGATTGTTCAACAACGCCTGCGCTAATCCGACGCGCTGTTTGTACCCTTTGGACAGTTTGGAAATGTGTTTTTCCAAAACGTCGGTGATAGCCATTCGTTCGGCGACGCGATGAATCTCGACGTCAATGGTTTTCTTATCAACGCCTTTGATCGCGGCGACGAATCGTAAATAATCCACGACGCGCATATCAGAATACAGCGGCGGATTTTCCGGCAGATAACCAATCCGCTTTTTGACTTCGATTCCCTGATCGAACACATCGAAACCGGCAACCCTGACCGTTCCCGATGAGGCGGGCATAAAACCCGTGATGATTCTCATGGTCGTTGTTTTACCGGCGGCGTTAGGTCCCAGAAAGCCAAGTATTTCACCTTTTTCAACGGTAAACGAGATGTCATCCACCGCGAGGACGCTCCCATAGTGTTTAACCAGATTTTTTACTTCAATCACTCGTTCCTCCTGTTAGAAAGTACTCACGTTTCGTTTTATCGACGAATTTCCACGCGTTGCTCCAAACTGATGAAATTCGATCGGTCGTCGGAATTTGGCGGGCGAATTTGATAACGTCCAATTCCTTAAGCAATATGCCGACCTTCAATTGCGTCGTCTCGTCAACATCAGTTTCACACAGCGCAATGATGATCTCGGTCGTGGTCAATTCCAGCGCCCGAATGAAGTATCTTCGTTCGATATATTCACGGATGATTTGCGAAATTTCGGAATAGTACTGCATTTGTTCTTCGACAGTTTTAAAAGTTTTTCCTTTCAATTGCTCTAATTTTCGGAAAGCCGCTACGTGAGGCGCTTCGAGAAACCTCTCATCGAGCGCCAGCGGTGGATGCTCTCTTTTCCACTTCTGGTAATATTTCCACGCGCCATAACTCAATCCCATCAAAATGATTAAAAAAACGAGCAATCGCAACGGCAGAGTTCTACGAATCGGAAACGGCGGTTTGATGTCTTTTAGGTTGGTTTCTCCAGCCGGCAACACAGAAATGATGCGGATTTTCTGCGGATCGGTTTTAAATGTCATGATGGCAGTTGTATCCGACGGTGACAGAGCGCGAATTTCAAGCGGCGGGATAGTCACGATCCCAGTGTCAAAAACCGCCAGATCCAACGTCCATGTTTGCGTCAAACCGCCATCGATTTTCTCCGGTTCGGAAAAACGGTTTCCGACGACTTCCGTCTCGCCCAACGTCTTTTCGATAAACGGAAATTGAAACCGAGTTCCTTCTGGATACGACAGACCAATTGTCATCTGAATCCGGTCGCCTATCGTCGCAATTGTTGTGTCAATCTTAACCTGTACGGTGATCGGAATTGCCTCCGAAAAAGCGGAAATGTTGAGCAGGAAAGACAATAAAATCGACAGAACAATTTTTATACCACTCAATTTATTTCCTATCTTTCGCTGTCTCATATTGAAAGTCGCCGATCCAAAATCGTTTACCGAAATCTTCTCTCCCTGTTCTTAAAAAATTTCACGAGCGGATCAACATAAGACTCCGAATCATCGATTTGAATCAAGTCC
Organism: Candidatus Marinimicrobia bacterium CG08_land_8_20_14_0_20_45_22; assembly: GCA_002774355.1. NCBI lineage: Bacteria > Pseudomonadati > Fidelibacterota > Fidelibacterota bacterium CG08_land_8_20_14_0_20_45_22. Next base: position 1,907 of record PEYN01000069.1, read on the forward strand.
AGATTCATACTCTTGGCGTCTTTGACAAACTTCTGACGCTTTTGATCGATCAGATCGGCGTACATTTGGCGGAAATTGTTATCGGTCGTATCAACCCATATTTCTTCCAGTGTCTCTGCATCCTGCATTTTTAGCAAGCCGACATTCGGAATTTCCTTCTCACGCCGGTCGAACAGCTGAATCGCGACGACATCGTGTTTTTGGTTCAGCACGCGTAGAGGTTTTTCATATCCTTCGTCAATGAAATCCGAAATGAGGAAAACGATCGACTTACGTTTTAGACCTTTGAGTAAAAATTCCAGACCATTTCGAAGACCTGTCCGCGGCGATGACGGTTGAAAATACATCAGTTCGCGAATCGCTCTAAGTGTATGGCTTTTCCCTTTGCGCGGCGGGATAAATTTCTCGACAACATCACTAAAAATCATGAGCCCGACTTTGTCATTATTTTTGATGGCGGAAAATGCCAATAGCGCGGAAATCTCAGCCGCGATTTCCGATTTGAACTTTTCGTGCGAACCAAAGGCGCCGGAGCGGGAACAATCGACCGCCAGCATCACCGTTAACTCGCGTTCCTCTTCGTTAATTTTGACGTACGGGTGATTGTACCGCGCTGTCACATTCCAATCGATCATCCGGAAGTCATCACCATATTGGTATTCGCGGACTTCGGAAAATTCCATCCCGCGTCCTTTAAAAACCGAATGGTATTCGCCGCTGAACACATCATTAACCAAATGCCGCGTTCGCAGTTCGATTTGCCGCACTTTTTTCAGAATTTCACGCGTCAGCATGATTTCACCATCATTCGCATTGGTTTCTGGAAATCGGGAACAGAAACGGTTCCTTCACCGCGTTTCCGTTTTTATTATTATGGGACCTCGACCGTATCGATAATCCGCTGAATGACATTTTCAACATTAACTTCCTCGGCTTCCGCTTCAAAAGTCAGGATGATGCGATGCCGCAGAATATCCCAAACGACATCGCGGATGTCTTCGGGCGTCACGTAGCCGCGCCCCTGAATGAACGCTTTCGCTTTTCCAGCCATTGCAAGGAAGATGGAAGCACGCGGCGATGCGCCGTAATGAATCAGCGCAGAAAGATCGGTCAGTTTGTACGCCTGCGGTTCGCGCGTCGCAAAAACTATGTCGAGAATATATCGGTGAATTTTTTCGTCGATATAAATGTCGTTGACGGTTTTACGGGCGCGTTTTAAGTCATCGGGCAAGATGACAGGATTGACGGCGATCTCTCCGTTCGTCGTCGCCATTCGCTTCATAATTTCCAATTCTTCTTCTTTACTTGGATATGAAATGACGACTTTCAGCATAAACCGATCAACCTGCGCTTCCGGCAACGGATAAGTGCCTTCCTGCTCGATCGGATTCTGCGTCGCCAGAACGAGAAATGGATCGTCGAGCCGATGCGTATTTTCACCGATAGTAACCTGCCGTTCCTGCATCGCTTCGAGAAGCGCCGATTGGACTTTGGCGGGCGAGCGGTTGATTTCGTCGGCAAGAATAATATTGCTGAAAATCGGTCCTTTTTTCGTCTCAAAAGCGCCCGATTTTTGATTGTAAATCATCGTTCCAATCAAATCGGCTGGCAACAGATCGGGAGTAAATTGGATTCTCCGAAAAGAAGTATGAATTATTTTGGCCAGCGTGCTGACGGTCAGGGATTTTGCCAGGCCGGGAACGCCTTCCAGCAAAATATGCCCGTTACAGAGCATCCCGATAATGAGCCGATCAATCATGTGGTTTTGGCCAACGATCACTTTGCCGATTTCTTGCCGGATTCCGGAAATGAATGAACTTTCCTGCCGGATTCTTTCGTTCATCTCAGTTAGATTAAAACTCATAAATCACACCTCGTTTATTTTTTCTTGATGTCTTTCAGTTTAGGAATTTCGTCCAACGATTTCCCCAGATTTTCAAGTTCCCACTGTGCCGACGGAACCAAAATGTGATTCGGATATTTCTCGATAAATTTCGTGTAGGTTTCTTTGGCTCTGGAAAGATCATTCACTTCATTCGCATACAAGTAACCGATCATAAACAGCGCATTCGGGGCTTTTTCCGATGCCGGATACTTTTCTACGATTTTCTCATAAGTTTTGATCGCCTCGGGAAGGTCGTTTAGGTTGTTTTTATAAATTTCCGACAATGCAAATAAAGTTGGAATTGCAAGCGTGTCTTCTGGATAGAATTTGATCAGATTCTCGTATTCTTTGACGCATCCTTTGAAATCCTGATCCTGATAACAGGCGATTCCCGCATCCCAGTACCCTTGTGCGCTCTTGTCTGGTTTCTCACATCCGATCACGACCAAAACCATCAATGCTGTCAGAACTACGATTGCTTTTCTACTCATTATTGTCTTCCTCCCTAAAAATCCAAGTACATTTCCGATGATAAAAAACTGCGCCTAACTTAATCAATTCGTTCTTGACGGTCAATTCCCAAAAACAAATCTGCGGCTTAAACCAACAATTATTCGCCTTTGTTCCAATCAATTTTTCCTAAAAACGATGTCCCCATCTTTCAGATCAACGTGAACGGTATCTCCAGCACCAAATTTCCCTTCTAAAATCATCACTGCCAGCGGATCAAGAATATGTTTCTGCAGAGTCCTCTTGACCGGTCGTGCGCCATAGATCGGATCCCAGCTGGCTTGTCCTATCATCGAACGCACCGATTTCGACAAAACCGCCTCGATTCCCATTGCTTTCATTCTTACCGAAAGCCGATCGAACTGCCGCTGAACGATTTGATCGATTTCTGAAGGCAACAACGGCGTGAAAACGATAACTTCATCTACACGATTTAAAAATTCCGGCTTGAGATATTGCTTCAATTGGCTTAATACCGTTTCTTGAATGGTCGCATAAATTACGCCGATATTTTCTTCCGTAACGCCGGAAGTTTGCCCCATGATAGCCTGCGAACCGAGATTGGAAGTCATGATGATAATAGTATTTTTAAAATTGGCAACGCGCCCTTTGTTATCTGTCAATCTTCCGTCTTCCAGCACCTGAAGCAGAATATTGAAAACGTCTGGATGCGCTTTTTCGATTTCATCGAGCAGAATGACGGAATACGGTTTCCGACGAACCGCCTCTGTTAGTTGTCCACCCTCATCATAACCGACGTAACCAGGAGGCGCACCGACCAGCCGGGACACTGAATGTTTTTCCATATATTCCGACATATCGATCCGGATGATGGCGTTTTCATCATTGAAAAGTACTTCTGCCAATGCTTTCGCCGTTTCGGTTTTGCCGACACCGGTCGATCCAGTGAAAATAAATGTCGCCAGTGGGCGATTCTCATCCTGCAATCCGGCGCGCGCGCGTCGAACCGCATTGGCGACCGCCGTCACCGCTTCATTCTGCCCGACGACCCGCCGATGGATTTCGTCTTCGATGTGGAGCAGTCTTTGACGTTCGCTTTCTACCAAACGAGAAACCGGAATATGCGTCCATTTGGAGATGATTTCGGCAATATCTTCTTCGGTTACTTCTTCTCTTAACAAAGCACGACCGATCTGTTTTTGAATCAGCATCGCTTTCTCATTCTCAAGGTCACGGCTAAGTGCCGGTAATTCCGAGTGCTTGATCTGCGCCGCTCGCTCCCAGTTACCTTCACGTTCGACCTTTTCATCTTCAAGTTTCAACGTTTCGATTTTTTTCTTGAGTTCGTTGATTTGTCCAATGTGGCGTTTTTCCTCTTCCCAGTGACTTCTCAACGTGGCTGAAGTTTCTTTCTGTTGCGCCAGTTCTTTTTGGATTTTCTGATAACGTTCCTGCGACTCCGGAATATCTTTTTCCTTAGCCAATGCGCGGCTCTCGATTTCCATCTGACTGATTTTTCGTTCGACTTCATCCAATTCAGCAGGAAGCGAATCGATTTCCAGACGTAAACGGCTCGCCGCTTCGTCGATCAAATCGATCGCTTTGTCCGGTAAAAATCGATCAGTGATGTACCGATGTGAAAGTTCAACCGCCGCGATCAACGCCGCATCCTTAATCCGGATTCCATGATGAATTTCGTACTTTTCCTTAATTCCGCGCAAAATGGAGATGGAATCCTCAATAGAAGGTTCATCGACGAGAATCGGCTGGAATCGACGTTCCAGCGCCTTATCTTTTTCGATATATTTTCGGTATTCGTCTAATGTGGTGGCGCCGATGCAACGCATTTCGCCTCTCGCCAACGCCGGTTTCAGTAGATTTGACGCATCAACGGAACCTTCTGCCGCCCCAGCTCCGACGACTGTATGAATTTCATCAATAAAAAGAATGATACTTCCTTCCGCCTCAGTTATTTCGCGGATTACTGATTTCAGACGGTCTTCAAACTCGCCGCGATATTTCGCACCAGCAATCAATGCGCCCATATCCAACGCCATTACGCGTTTGCCTTTAATTCCTTCCGGAACGTCCTGATTGACAATTCTTAGCGCCAATCCTTCTACGATCGCCGTCTTGCCAACGCCCGGATCGCCGATCAATACCGGATTATTTTTCGTTCGGCGCGACAAGACCTGAAGCACGCGTCGAATTTCGTCTTCTCTGCCAATGACCGGATCGAGTTTTCCTTTTCTCGCCAAATCGTTTAAATCCCGGCAATAACGTTTCAGCGCCTGATATTTGTCCTCCGGAGTTTGATCTTTGATCTGTTGACTGCCTCGTATTTCCTTCAAAGATGACAAAAGCGTTTCTTGAGTAATGCCATTTTTCTTGAATAGCACTTTCAATTCGTCTTTGGCAGTTTCCTGTAAGGCTAAAATCAAATGCTCAATACTGATATATTCGTCCTGCAATTGTTTGGCAAATGCCTCTGCTGATCGAAACATCCGATCAGAAAGCGTGCTAATGTAAGGTTGACCAATAGCGCCGGTAACCTTGGGAAAACGCTCAATCATTCGTTCGATTTCTTCCTTGATCGGATCGATATTCCCAACAATTTTTTGTAAGACTGCTAAGCCGATATTGTCAGGAGTCGTGAGAACAGATGAAAAAAAATGGTCCGGCTGGATTTCCTGATTATTTGAATTAATTGCTATCTCGAAAGCGTTTTTTACAATTTCCTGCGCTTTAATCGTCAATTTATCAAATGAAATCATGTTTTTCCTCCTTTTTTCTAAAACGAATATGGAATCCCAAATTGGATTTGCCATAAATCTTGTTTCTCAGAGGGCCACATCGGATTGAGTTTCCTCGCATAGTCAATCCGAATCGGACCCAAAGGAGACACAATAGTCAAGCCAATTCCTGCGTCCCAGCGATAGGTTTGATCTTTGAGATCAGAAAAACTGTCGGCGAGATTGCCACCGTCGATAAATATTTCGCCACCGATCAGCCAAAAGAGCGGAAACCGAATTTCTGCGTTAGTTAGCACTTTAATATTTTTACCAATCGCAGTTCCTTTTAATTCATGATCGTCGGTAATTAGCTTGCGGTCGCGCCAACCGCGGAGGCTTGTCTCCCCGCCAAGATAAAATTTTTCGTAAACTGGCTCCTCTTTCTGAGTAAAAGAAGCCATCCACCCTACTTTTGCGCGGCCTGCCACAACAAAAGGTCCAAATAGGTTGAAATATTTGCTGAAACCTGTTTCCATCTTAAAATAATCTTGCGTTCCGCCCAGTATCAGACCGACAATTTTTCCGGTGAAAGTTACCAACGTTCCACTTTTCGGGAAGAGAAAATTATCCCGATAATCCCGGCGCAAGTTGAATGAGATCGCCCGTTCTAATTCAGACTCAGAATAATCGCCCGGTGCAGGATTGTATTTCCAGCGAATGCCTTGCATTTGGAGAGTGGTCTTCAGATAAAAACGCTTATTCGGTTGATAGATTACGGCGGCTTCACCCCCGTAACTCGTCTTTTCCTGCTCTTCGAGCAGCTGATTTTCAACAAAGAGCCGGAAGGTGTTGGATGACCGAAATCCGAGCAACCACGGTTCAACCCAGAGTACTTCCACCTCTGTCATCGGGCTGGAGAGAATATTTGTCGGATTCAAGTTCAAGGACGTAGTAACAGAAGTGCTCAAGCGGCTTCCTCTGCCAAACATGTTCCGGTGTAACCATTCGCCGGTCAGATCAACCGAAGTGTAAGGTCCACTGCCGGACAAAATACCTCGATCCTGACCGAGACCGAAATTTAGCCCGAGGTAGTGCATGTCCAATTCGCGCACATCGGCGACCAAATTCAGCGTGCGTTTGACTGTATCGATGTCTGCTAAGCGAATATTCGCACTGGAAAATAATCCGGTTTCAAAAATGTGCCGCTTCGACAGTTCCAATTTTTCCTGAGAATAGAGATCACCGGAGCGAAAAACGATCTCCCTCCTTATTGGTTTGGTCTTGACCAATTGGTTATTAACGACTTTTACCTCACCGATTCTCATCGTTTGATTTTCCGTGATAGAAATTATCAGATGAATCCCGTCATTGATGGTCAACGAATCGGAGATAACCACCAGTGGTTTTCCGATATTCGCGTATTCATAGGACATCGCCTTGATTCCCGCGCGGATTTGAATCGGATTGTACGGTTTGCCGGTCTTGTGTTGAAGTAGCGATAGGATTTTTCTCTCGCTGAGTGATTCTGCGCCCCGGATAGTAACGTCCTTTAATAAATACTGCTTACCCTCGTTGATCGAGTAATAGAGATCGACGTCGCCACTATCGAAAACCTTAAAAGAATCTTTCACTGAACAATAAAGATATCCGTCTTTGACATACAAGGATTCGATTAACAATCTGTCCAATTCGATCAGTCGCCGGGTAAAGGTTTTTGTCCGTGTGAATTGTTTATCCTTCAGGTTCATTTTCCGCTTCAGATAGCGTTGAGAAAATTTCTTATTTCCGTCAATGTATATCTTCCGGACGACGTATTCGGTCGGTGTAAAACTGTTTTTCGCGGAAAATGCAACCCCCCGTCCCGATAACAGAAGACAGAGAAGGGTGGAGTAAACGATTCGGTTAAAAACTGAAGATCTCAATAATGGTATTTATATTGATAATTAATTCGCACAAGGCCGTTCTGATCCACGTCGCCGACAAGCGATGTATATCGATTAATTCGATATTCCAGACCGAATTGCTGGTTCGGTTCGATCAGTGAAAAATTTCGTTCATAGGTGACGAACAGATTGGGAGCCAGTTTTTGGCCCAACATAACACTCCATTGATCCGTCGTTTCGTTGGTAAACAAATTACCTTTCGTACGCAATTCGAACTCATCTAATCCGCTAAAACGGCTGATACTTTTTTCGAGTTGTCGCTCAAAATACATTCCGAAAACGTTCAACGCATCGGAAGATAACCTGTCCTGACCGCTATTGCCCTCGCTGGTACTGCCGGTTCGCGTCAGAAACATCAAAATGTCACTTTGGGAGTAGTTTGAGGACTCAAAAGTGAGAAGCGGTTGTTCCATATCACCGGTCAGATAGACGGTGGCATATTCATTTTTGTCACTTGAGATACTTTTCGTTGAATCGGTTTTGGTATAGGAAGCGAGATCGACCTGTGCCTCGATATCCAGAGTCGGATTAAATTCGATTGGATCAAAAATGATCGAACCGCGCACAATATCGAATTCCCAGCCGTAATAGAAAAATTTGCCGCTTCGGACGTCCAGCGATCCGGAAAATTGGAACGGGTCAGAGCCATTTCGGATTATCCACATCTCACCCGATAGATCCGCATCTAATTGGTTGTTTCTGAAATATAGATTTCCGGGGATGATTGAATGAATATTAATATTCGTATAGGTGGAACTGGGTTTGACCTTTTCCAGAATCCGTTCGGTTGATTGGAACTCATTTCGGATAATGAAATCTGTGACATCGACATCACCTTCGATGTTGATCGTATCACGTCCGGATATACTAAACTCGCCGTTGATGACGCCTTCCTGTTCGGCTAACAGCGTCCGTAGGTACAGCCCTTTCCCGACGGCTTTCAGTTTATAATCAGGACGGAAAAACCGAGTAAAATCGATTTGACCGGAAATGGTCAGATTGGGTTCGAGATTGTTTATTTGCGGCGGAAAAAAAACGTCCAGCGTTATGGATTTCAGTTTCGATTTCGCCTGATCGAGTTTACTGCGTGGAACCGGTTTGAACATATATGCATTCATTGAAACAATGTCGAGAACATTGTTGCTCATCAATGCGCTTCCTTCGATTCCGGTGATCGGATTTTCCAGCATTGACATTTTTAAAATCCCACCTTTTACGGTGACGTTGCCGGAGCGAACTGGATGTTTAGGTGTTCCAGTAAAACTCAACGCGATGTCGAAATCTCCCGTCAGATTTTCCACGTCTTCAAGATAATCATTTATAAACACAAGCGAATTCGAATGCTGAGAAAAATTCAAACTCATCAATGAATCCGCATTGTAAGAAAACACCAGTGGAATAAACTGGATCGTGAACGGCAGAAATCCTTTTCCTTTTGTAGTACCTGCTTCATCCTTAAATATTAGATTGGAAAAAACAAATCGCGACTTCTGATATTGTCCTTTGACCGCTAACTCTTTCCCCCGCACTTTGTCAAAAACCGGATCGGCGATAGTGAGATCGTAATCAATCACCGGCGTATCCATTCGATTCTTAACCTCGATCTTACCGGATATTTTTCCGTCCTTTGGTATCTTTGACAGAAAAACGGGATC
>PEYN01000070.1 GCA_002774355.1 Candidatus Marinimicrobia bacterium CG08_land_8_20_14_0_20_45_22
TACTCCGCTGATCGGCACGAACGGACAAACGTCGGTGGCGCCAATTCTTGCGTGAGCGCCGTGATGTTTGCGCATGTCGATGACTTCGGCGGCTTTGGCAATTCCGGCAAACGCGGCTTCCAGCGCACTGGATTTCGACCCAATGAAAGTCACGACCGTCCGGTTTGTGTCGGCTCCCGGATCGACATCTAACAATTTAACGCCGCTGACCGATTGAATCGCATCCGTAATTGCCTGAATAATTTTGGGATCGCGTCCTTCGCTAAAATTTGGAATACACTCGATGATTTCCGGCATTCTAACTCCTTGTGAAAAATGCGGACGGTTAACCTATCCGTTTTAAATATGAAAAAAGCATTAAAATTAACGTTCCTAAAATGAACAACCACCAAATCGGGCGGCTGAGTTTTTGGGGCGAGCGTCGAATACGTCTGAAGTGAATTCGCCGCTCCGGCGTATCTTCTTTTTCCTGCTGTTTCGCTTCAAACTTTTCTTTAATGGAAAATCTTCTGGTGTTTCTTTGGAACATCACACACCCCCAAAAATGCTTGAAAAAAAGTTGACAAATGGATGGATAAAGCCGCCGAGAATGGATATTTTCGTAACCATCTCAGCGACAATAAGTGCCATTAAAATATATCCGCCGTAACGCTCCAGCGGCTCGATCAAATGTTCATATTGGCGCGGCAATATGCCGTATAAAATTTTCGAGCCGTCCAATGGCGGAATCGGCAACAGGTTGAAAATTGCCAGCGCCAGATTGATCTGCAAGCTCAAAATCGTCATGATGTAAACCGGTTCCAAAATCATTTTCGGAAGCATATCGAGGCCGCCGGCCTTTATCAACCGGAGTAAAAGTCCGCTCAAAAGCGCCAACGCTATATTCGCGAGCGGTCCCGCAAGTGCGACGAATAGCATGTCTCGCTTCGGATTCTTAAAATAACGCGGATCCACCGGCACCGGTTTCGCCCAACCGAAATGTACCAAAAACAACATCAGCGTTCCGAACGGATCCAGATGCACGAGTGGATTCATCGTCAGACGACCGTTTAGTTTTGCCGTCGGATCGCCAAAACGATAAGCCGTATATCCATGCATAAATTCGTGAAAGGTCAGCGCGAGAAGAATCGGCGGAACAAGTAAAATGATCATCTGTAAGTTCATTGATACCTCGGATGAAAAGTACGATGTTGCTCGATCAGAAATTCCCGGTCGAGATGCGTGTAAATTTGCGTGGTGGAAATGTCGGAGTGACCAAGCATTTCCTGAACAGCGCGCAGATTGGCGCCGCCTTCCAGCAGATGCGTTGCGAATGAATGGCGAAAGACATGCGGACTGACTTTTTTCCGAATGCCCGCAAGCCGAACATATTCCTGAATGATTTTCCAGACGCCCATTCGCGAAAGCGGCGCGCCGCGCATGTTGAGAAAGAGAAAATCCTTGCTCTTGTGATACCGAATTAGAATGGATCGAACAGCCGTGATATACATTTTAATTTTCTGGCTCGCCTGATGCCCGAATGGTACGATGCGTTCCTTAGACCCTTTTCCAATCACACGAATCACGCCTTCGTGAAAAAACACATCGGACATTTTCATCGTCGTCAGTTCCGAGACGCGCACGCCCGTCGAATACAACGTTTCGATGATCGCCCGGTCGCGCATTCCTTTGAGCGTCGTATAGTCGATCGTTTCCAGAATCAATTCGATCTCGTTTAAGTCCAAAACATTTGGTAAACGACGCGGCAATTTGGGCGATTGCAGTTGATCCGTCGGATCGTTGTCGGTGATTTTTTCACTGACCAGAAATCGATGAAACATGCGGATTGATGAAAAATTTCGCGCGAGGCTTCTGGCGGATAAGCCGACTTCCGAGAGACAACCGACGAATTCCTGCACGTCACTCATCGAGACGGATTTCATGTCGGTGATATTTTTCTCTTGCAGAAAATCCAGATAGCGGTTGAGATCGTTTTGATAGGCGTCGATTGTATTACCGGCGAGATTTCGCTCGATCTTCAGATAATTGATAAAATCTTGAGTCAAATCCTGCATGTGTCCAATCGGCGATCATTAATTTCCACAAATGGATTGTTCAATCAGGTCGCAAAGTATATGTCCAATTGTGATGTGCGATTCCTGAATTCGTTGCGTGTTTTTCGATGGAACGCGGATCACGATGTCCGACGTACCTGCCAGTTTGCCACCGTTCTCACCGGTCAAAACGATCGTCAAAAGTCCGAGGGATCGCGCAAATTCGGCGGCTTTGATAATGTTCGGCGAGTTGCCGCTGGTGCTAATTGCTACCAGCGCATCGTCTTTTTTGCCAAGCGCTTCGATTTGGCGTACGAAAATCATAGAAAAATCGTAATCATTAGAAACTGCGGTCAAAATGGAAGTATCGGTCGTCAGCGCAATTGCCGGAATTGCCTTTCGTTCACGCGTCAGTCTGCAAACGAGTTCGGCGGCGAGATGTTGGGCGTCGGCGGCGCTTCCGCCATTTCCACAGAGCAGGATTTTCCCGCCCATTTCCAGCGTCCGGATCAAACGTTTCGCCGCCAGTTCGATGATCTCGACACCGTCAGTCGCCAGCCGTTTTTTAAGGTCGGCGCTTTCGATTAGTTGAGCGATGATCTGTTCTTTCACGGCATTCTCACTGGATTATGAAAATTGTTTCGGATGAGTCGCTCGGACGAATTCGCTCAACAAGTCGAATTTCGCGGGATCATCGTACACGTTGCCAGTTACGACGAACGTCGAGCCTGATTCAATCTTGGCGCGCGCCTCTTCCGGCGTGCGAATTCCACCACCGGTAATGATTGGAATTTCGACGTATTGGCTCACGGCTCTAATTATGTCATTCGGAACGGAATTTTCGGCGCCACTACCCGCTTCTAAGTAGATCGTGCTCATGCCCATATATTGAGCGGCAAGAGCGTGAGCCATTGCGATTTCCGGTTTATTGGCTGGTAAAGGTCGCGTGTTGCTCATAAATTCCGCCGTTGTTGTTTTTCCGGATTCAAACAGCATGTAACCGGTAGAAATCGGTTCAATACCCAATTTCCGAATCGTCGGCGCGGCAATGACGTGTTCACCGAACAAATAATTCGGATTCCGACCGCTGATTAGCGATAAATATAGAACCGCGTCTACTCTGCAATTGATTTGAGAAACGGAGCCGGGGAAAAGGATGACGGGAATGGCGCTGGCATCCTTAATCAATCGAACCGTCGCCTGAAAATCCGAATCGATAATCAGGCTTCCACCAACAAGGATCGCATCAACGCCACGATTACAGATTTCACGTACAAACGACTTTAGGTCGTCATTTTTTCGCGTATCCGGATCAATCAGCACGAAATATCCGCCGCCGTTTTCCTTCGCTGATTGTAGTAATTTGCTAAAAATTCTCATGTTTAAAATTTCGACAGGAATTTAACGAAAAATTCGATCTCTTTTCTCGTCCTCTTTTCGGTTACGGCCATCAACAAATGGCCTTTCCAATCTTCACGATAGTTGCCAAGATCGATTCCGGCAAAGAAATTTTCAGCCAATCCGGCGGTAATAATTTCCTTAGGACTGACCGGCGTTTCAACGACAAACTCCTTGAAAAAAGGGACATTCCCGTATGGAAGAGAGAACCCTTTCAACGATGATATTTTTTCTGCGAGATAGTGACTGTTGTTCAGGCAAAGCGTTGCCGCCTGTTTCAACCCAGTCTTTCCCATCAAAGATAGATAAATAGCCGCGGCGAGCGCCATCAAGCCTTGGTTAGAACAG
>PEYN01000071.1 GCA_002774355.1 Candidatus Marinimicrobia bacterium CG08_land_8_20_14_0_20_45_22
CGAAATAAGTAAAAATGCGCGAAAATAAAGTTCTGGACGATTCCTGCGGTCCGGCTTTCAGAAAAAATGGCTGCCACGCATAATAAAATGCCGTCGTTAAAAGCAACATGAAAATGCCGAGTTTGAAACCTGCACTAAAAATACCGACCGCGTCGAGCCCAATTAAATCTTGCAAAATGTACCGATTAAGCATTTCCATGCAAACCGTCGCCAATCCTGCAGGAATGAACGGCAGACCGAACATCGTCAGATCTTTGGCGGTTTTCCCGGAAAATGTGAATCGCACGCGCGAAAGCGTGATGGCGTAAAGGACAGTCGCGGTCAAAGCCGACGTGATGATATTGCTCTGAAAAATCCCCACAACACCGCGCTTTAACATCACTACGAAGTAGATATTTAAGGAAAAAACGACGATGACATTTAATAGTCGGATTGCCATGAATTGATACGGTTTTTCTTCAAGCCGAAGAAGCGCGAATGGAACATGACAAATACAATCGAAAAGCAGAATCGCCGCCGAATATTTCATTAGTTGAGCATACTTGACATCTTCGAGCAACCATAAGCTGAAAAATCCGTTCATCGAAAAAATGACCAGACTTAAAACGGCACTTGTGGCAAGTGTCAGCCAAATGGCTGTCGAGAAAATTGATGTACGCGCCGCCGAATCTTTCGTTTCGCTGTAATATCGCATCAACGCTGAATCCAGCCCGTAATTATAGATGATGTTCATGAAGCCGAGAAAGGCAAATACCAGAGACGCGAGTCCGTAATCCGCCGGCGAAAGTCGATTCGTGTAAACCGGCAAAAGTAAAAATGTAACGAACCGGGCGAGAATCGTGCCGATGCCGTAAATCAGAGTCTGTTTGGTGAGTGAACGGATATTCGCTGACATAATAAATTCCGGATAAATCTATGACATTTTCTGAAAATGCAAATCGGTTTTATTCAAACGAAAACCAGAATCCACGATCCACAACGGCGGTTCTCTGTTTATAAATTTAGGATTAAAGAATCGCGGAGAATGCCGCTACTGCCGAATCCTTCCTTGAAGTGCGCTAGCCCGAAGTTTGGATCCATGTTGACGGTGAAAATCCCGAAATCCAGCCAGCGGAATCCTTTCTGAATACATCGGTTGATGATGTGGTAAAACAGGATATTCACGCCGCGAAACTCCTGCCGCGCTTCGTTGTGACTAATGTAGAAAGCGAGCGACACATCCAGATTGCAATCGAACATCACGACGCCCGCTACCATCTCATCTCCGGCGTAAGCCGCATAGAGGAAAATTTTGTCAGGGAAGAGTTTTTTTAGCAGAATAAGTTCTTCCAGCGTATGCGTCGGCTGAACACCGTGCCTGATCTTCAAATTTTTCTTCAGGATTTCGTAAAAGGTTGCGAAGTCATCAGACTCACGGACTTCGACGCCGAGTTTCATAGCTCTGCGGAAAGCCGTGCGGTTGGTCTGCTTAAACTTGGCGACATTTTTCTCGATGTCATTTTCCAGATAGACGACGCTGGAGACTTCGCGTTTCAGATATGTAAACCCGCATTTTATCATTGCGAAATCGAGATAGTTGGAAAGCCGACGATTGTAAATCACCGGCGGAAGAGTAATGACGATCCGCCGCACGCCTTCTTTTTTTGCATGATGAACGAGTGATTCGACCAATTCGAACGCAGTAGAAATTCCCAGTCCTTCATGATGCACGAAACCGCCATAACTGGCGCCGCGGTGAGACCAAAGCGTATCGACATCGTTCCAATTGCCGCGAACCGCGGGAAAGAGCGCGAAAATATCGTCGCCTTTTGCGAACATCAGCGACTCGTCGGTAAATCGTCCGGCCGGATGATAAGACAGGAATTTCCGAGTGTGGAAAATCGTGCCGTTGACGCTCTCTTCGACAAGATTTTCCCATGGCTCGGTATATTTCTTTTCAAAAGGTTTGACAAATATCGACATGTTCCTCTTTCTCTAAAATGACGCGGAGAATTTATTATCGCTACGGCGGAAAACAAAATTTTTATCGGCACATGAAAAACCGAAAAGTGGAATTGACAATCTGGTTCGGCTATACTAAATTCACCCGTGAACACAGAATGAACCTAATTGTAAAATTTAAATGAAAAGGAGATAAGTAAAATGAGTGCCATAGTTGAACTACATGCCCGTGAAATTTTAGACTCTCGCGGAAATCCGACCATCGAAGTCGAAGTATTGACAGAAAGCGGTTATTACGGGAAAGCGGCTGTTCCGTCCGGAGCTTCTACCGGTGAATTTGAAGCCGTTGAATTGCGCGACGGCGATAAAGATCGCTACATGGGAAAAGGAACACTGAAAGCCGTTCAAAACGTCAACGAGATCATCGCGCCGGAAGTCGTCGGTATGGATGTTTTGGAACAAGTGGAAGTAGATAGCACCATGATCGAAATCGACGGCACGCCGAATAAAGCGAAGCTCGGCGCCAACGCCACGCTGGGTGTTTCGCTTGCCGTTGCAAGAGCCGCGGCAGATTATGTTGGGCTACCTTTTTACAAATATATCGGCGGCGTGAATGCCCGTGTTCTACCGGTGCCACAGATGAATATCCTGAATGGCGGAAAACATGCGGACAATAACGTTGATTTGCAGGAATTCATGATTTTCCCGGCGGGTGCGACATCTTTTGCCGAAGCGCTGAGAATGGGCGTCGAAACTTTTCATCAACTGAAAGGCGTATTGAAGAAAAAAGGCATGAACACGTCCGTTGGCGATGAAGGCGGATTTGCGCCGAATCTTCGCTCGAACGTCGAAGCGATCGAAATCATCCTTGAAGCCGCTGAAAAAACCGGTTACAAGGTTGGCGAACAATTGTTCATTGCTCTCGATCCAGCATCTTCGTCGTTTTATAACACCGAAACACGAAAATATGAATTGAAATCAGAGAACCGCGATCTGTCATCCGAGGAAATGGTTGCTTATTACAAAAACATCATCATGAAATATCCCGTTGTCTCGATCGAAGACGGCATGGCAGAAGAAGACTGGGAGGGCTGGAAACTGATGGTGAAGGAAATGGGTGACAAAATACAGATTGTTGGCGACGACCTGATCGTGACCAATGTCGAACGTTTGTCTCGTGCTATCAAGGAAAAAGCCATTAATTCAGCTCTGATTAAACTGAACCAAATCGGTACTTTAACCGAAACCCTGAACGCCGTCGAATTGGCGCATCGAAATGGCATGACAACAGTTGTTTCGCATCGTTCTGGCGAAACGGAAGACACGACGATTGCCGATTTGGCGGTAGCTGTAAATTCCGGGCAGATCAAGACGGGTTCCGCTTGCCGAACCGATCGGATTTGCAAATATAATCAGTTGTTGAGAATCGAGGAAGAACTCGGCGACGATGCGATTTTCTGGGGACGTAAAATTTTGAAATGAGGCGTTCGGTTCCGGACAAAAAAAAATCGCGAGATTCTGACAATATCCAGCGGCTTTACTGGATTCTGGGTTCCATTACCATACTCACGATTTTTATCATCATATTCGTCATCGGAGATTATGGTCTTTACCAGATTTATCTCCTACATAAAGAGAAGAAGCAGATCGAAGACCACATGGTTGAGCTCAGTGTTGAACAAGATTCATTAAAGGCTGAGCGCTTGCGTCTCGAAAACGATGTCCAGTATATCGAAAAATTGGCTCGAGAACGTTACCGAATGGCAAAGAAAGGTGAAAAAGTTTTTCGAATTATAGAAAAATCTGAACCGAAAGCCAACTCGACACTTTGAGTAGTTTCGGATCTCTTTTTAGCTTTTAAATCATGGGTTGAAAATCGCCGGCTAACGGCAGGAGTTGTGTTATGGATGTTGCGACGCTAATCGGTTTGATCGTAGGTGTTGTTCTTGTGATTTACTCGATTGCCGCCAACCAAGGAGAGGCAATTTACTTCTGGAATTTTCCATCGCTTCTGCTTGTGCTGGGCGGAACCATCGCCGCAACATTTGTTAATTATCCCGCAAAAGACCTCTGGAGCGTATTTCGTGTCGTCAAAAACGCTTTTAAACGCAATAAACAGGAATATCAGGAAGTCATCGACAAGTTCTATGACCTGTCTAGTAAAGCCCGAAAAAATGGCTTGATGTCACTGGAGTCCGATCTTTCCACTATCAATGACAAATTTATGAGAAATGGTATTGAACTTGCCATTAATGAAAAAGATCAAGCCCGCCTACGCAATTACCTTGATTTGGAGCTCTCCAATACAGACAAACGGCATACAATCGGGCAGGAGATCTTTTTTTATATGGGAACATATGCGCCCGCGTTCGGAATGGTTGGAACAATAGTTGGACTTATCATCATGATGAAGAATTTTACTATTGGGACAGCTTCGCGTGCTGGCGGCGGTTTAACATCCGCGTTTCAGTTTGATATGGGTACTCAGATGAAAACGCTTCTGGGCGGTATGGGCCTTGCCTTATTGACGACTTTCTACGGATTGATTTTAGCCAATCTCGTCTTTATCCCGCTGGGCGGAAAACTTAAACGCCGCAGTGATGAGGAAATCATGCTAAAGCAGATCATGATTGAGGGAATTCTTTGTCTTCACAACCGCGATCACCCCCTTGTGGTCCGCGAGAAATTGAATACGTTCGTTCCGCGAAGCGAACGTAAAGAGGAGAAAAAAGAGCGGACGTGACCCTAATCGGTCAACGCCGCATTTTTTATTTTTTCAATTGTTTCGAGGGATTCAGTCCGGTCTGCCGGACTGTTGAAATAAAAGTTTGCTGATTAATAGATAGCCGGGATTTCGGCACAGAAAAGAGTATCCAAATGAACAAAAAATCGTTGTTGTGTTTGCTGTTTGTCTTTCAAAGAATTTTTGCGGCTTTCGAGATACAGACGATCCAGCCCAACCTGATCGCGCGGGGCGGCTTGGTTTCCATTCATTCGGATGGACTAAATCCAGCGGCAATCGGCGAAGCCAGCGTTCTTCGGTTTGATGCGGTTTATTCAAATCTGTTCGGTCTCAAAGAACTGCAATCGTGGAAAGGGAATGTCGCATGGGCGCCCGCGTCCAGTACCAACGCCTTTCGATTTGGTGTTGGGGCTTTTGGTGAATCAATTTATCAGGAAAGAACTCTTCAGGCGTCGTTCGGTAGAGAGATCAGGAAATTTATGAGAGTCGGTATTTCTATCGATTACTATCATCTGTCCGTCAGCGGATATGAAAACGCAGGCTCGTTGGGTGTAACGGCGGGCACAAAATTTTATCCGACCGACGATTGGCGATTGTCCGTTGTGTATATCAATGCCAATCAGCCGAAATTGTCTGGAAGTAAGGAAAAACTGCCGCAAGCGTTTGCCGTAGGATGCCAGTATTTCTGGGAACCACAGCTCGAAGTAGATGCTGAAATTTTCAAGGATACGATGTTTCCGTTTTCGTTTCGTGTCGGAACACGTGTCAATCTTTGGCGCGGATTGAATGGATTAATCGGATTTCAGTCGAATCCCGATCGCTTTTCCGCCGGACTTAATTTAGCAGTTGGGAAATTCAGATTTGACTTTGCGGTTCAACAACATATTTCTCTGCCTTTGACCTATTTTGTCGGATGCGGATTTCAGATCAAATGAATACTGCAATCGTTTTACTGGTTGTTCTGATTTTATTCGCGCCATGTGAAGCGCAGGTGGAAATCGATGAGATAATCTCAGAAGGTTTTCTCATGCAAGACAACATTTCTGAGGAGGAACTTCAAGACAAATTGGATGCCTATTTTGAGAATCGGATTATCTGGCGAAAAGCGTCATGTTCTGAAATTGACGAACTCCCGATCTCGGTCGGTCTGAAGGAACGTCTCGTTAAATTTTGGGGAAAAAGACAGATGACGACTTCTTGGAGTGATTTTGCCAAGCGCGGTGGATTCAATGAATCAGAAATGAAAGTCATTCGATTTTTCATTCGACTGAAAACAGAATCGCCGGCAACAGGACAGATTCAGATTTATCTTTCGATGAAGGAAGACATTGGGCGGGCATCTGTTTCCAAAACGCTCATAAAAAGTCGTTACGAGACGGCGAATGGCTGGTTTGGAGGTGGTGTAACGGAAACCGATGCGGATGAACCACAGGTTACGGATTACATAAATTGGACGATTCGCAGTCCTTTGTTGAGGGAACGATGGCGTGTAATCGCGGGGGCTTATCGCGTCAACTGGGGACGAGGATTGATGATGTCGTCCAATCTGATGGGAAGTCGCAGTACCGATCCGGTTCAGAACATCACGCCGGAGAAAACGGTTTTGGCAAACTATCAGGGAACGGACGAGAACCGATTTTTATTCGGAAGTGCAATTGAGATGCGGTTAAAGTTGCTGACGGTCGAAGCATTTTTCTCGCGCCATTTTCTGGATGCCGTTGTTGAGGATGGGATTGTGAAAAATCTTCGCATTGATGGGTTACATGTGACGGAATCCGCACAAGCCGCCCAAGACATTTTACGCGAAACGGTTTTCGGTTCGAGTGTACAGTTTGGAAATGAAGATCGGAAGTTTGGTGTTTTCGCAGTCCGGAGGCAGTTTCCGCTTCCTGCCGAATTTCAGGATATGAAAAGAGAATTAACCGGTTTTTCGGCATTTCATAAAATTGAAACTTCTGAATATCTTTTGACCGGCGAAGTAGCGAAAAGCATTCCAGGTGGGTGGGCGTTTGTCCAAAGCTTCGTTCGGCGGGTTGGAAGCGCATCGCTCGTTGTCAGTGCGCGATATTTTTCACCCGATTTCTATGCTTTATTCGGCGCGTCATCGCTTACATCATCCGGAGTTACAAAGAACGAAAGCGGGATCAATTCGGGAGCAAGATTCCGGTTGCGACGCGGCTGGTACTTATCTGGTTATGTTGATTATTTTCGTCAGATTCGTGCAAATGAACCGGGTGTTCCATTGGAGAAAGGAAACGAGATCGTCGCGGCTTTTGGCAGACATTTTCGAAAAGACAACCGATTTGACATTAAGATCAGACGTGTTTGCGAGTGGGAATTGCTTTCGGGAGAACCAACAATCGAACGGTTTCATGTGAATGCGATTGGAGTTTATTCCCTCACGGAAGGCGTCAATCTGACTGGTCGGTTGACGCATGTTCGGAGTCAGAACGTCAAGATTGAAAGCGGTTCAGCTGTCGGGATTTCAGTCGATTTGAAACTACCCAAAAACCAGCGTATCAGCATCGGAACAACGCATTTTTATGCCATGTCGTCCGACGCAAAAGTCTATCTTTATGAACCCGGAATTCCTCTGCGATTTAGCATGGCAATGTTGACCGGCACCGGATTCCGGTATTTTGCCGTATTCCGGAAGCAAGTGCAAGATCGGTTCGATTTCAGCATTGCGTTGAAAGGACAGCAGTCGCAGACCGGCACTGATGCCGGATGGAAAAATCGTGCGTGGCTCGAACTCCAGATGTTAGTTGATTTATGAAGTGAGAGTTTGTAACTTCACGTCGATTTTGATGAAACTGAAACTGAATATTCTCGTTGCCTTTCTGGTGGTCCTATCCTCAAGGAGTTTTTCTCAGAACCTGATTTTTATCAATCCGGTGCCGAAAAATCCACGCGCCGAAGTAAAAGTCATGAGTATTGGACAGATTGAGTACTTTTCACTTCAAGATATGGTGGATGCTTTTGATGTTCGAATCTACTACCGGAAAGAAACTGGTAAAATACTGGCTTTTTTCCCAGGGCGGCAAGTTAAATTGTCTGTTGGAAGCAATTTTGTCGTTTTCGATGCTTTGGTGATTCAGATGCTTGCTCCGGTCGTGTTGGTCGATCAGGAGGCTTTTGTCCCGCTGAAATCGTTTCTGGAATTGATGAAAGAATATGTCATTTCCGATCTCCAATATTCTATCGGGAATAGGAAATTATTTCTTGAACCGACTCCATATTCTCCTCCGGTTCCGAAAACGACTGGGGTATTGCCCGTGGAAGGGAAAAAATTCGCAGAACCAGATCGGCGCAAGTTCCTGACGGCGGTTTCTTATCAGGAAAAAGCCAACGGGATTTTGATTTCAATCGATGCGGAGAATGGTGGTTTCTTGGATTCCGACTTTTCTTCTTTCTTTCAAGGAGAAGAATGGTTTTATGTGACGATTTATGGCGCCGACTGCGATTATGCAAAATTATCGAAAGTCAATCCATTTTCTTCTATTGAGAAAATCGAAGCTGTTCCGCAAGGCCGTTCTGTTCAAATTTCTTTGAAACTCGGTCGGAAGTTCAGTTCGGCAAATGTCCATTACGATGCGGCAATGCATCAAGTAATGATCTCTCTCCAGTATCCGCTTAACCGAGATATTCTCAAAAAGATTGAATCGGCGAAAGATTCGTGGAAAATTGACACCATCGTTCTGGATGCGGGACATGGCGGCAAAGACATTGGCACGCCGGGGCGCTGGGGATTCGCTCCTGAAAAAGAGATCGTCTTGGATATCGTTCTCAGACTTGGGAGGCTCTTGGAAAGGCGGAAGGATCTGAAAGTCGTTTACACGCGTGATCGCGATGTATTTATTCCGTTATGGAAACGAACCGATATTGCCAATAAAAGCGATGGGAAACTGTTTCTAAGCATTCATGTAAACGCCGTACCCAATCACAGTAAATCGCCCGAAGGGATTGAACTTTATTTGCTGAGCCAGGGACCGGGATCCCAAGAGGCGGTCCATGTTGCTCAATTGGAGAACTCGGTGATCCAGTTGGAAGAGGCGCAGGATAAGGAGAAATATAAAGGTTTCGACGATTCCTCTTTTATTCTTGCGAACATGGTGCATTCGTCTTATATGCAGGATAGTGAAAAGTTTGCCGAAATCTTTTCGAAGAATATTTCCAGCAATGTCCGGCAAAAAAATAGAGGAGTCAAACAGGCGAATTTTTATGTGTTGATCGGCGCATCCATGCCGAAAGTTCTCGTCGAACTCGGTTATAATACCAGCCGTTCCGAAGCCGAGTTGCTAAACCAGCCGAAACACCGGCAACTACTAGCGGAAACGTTATATAAAAGTATTATCGAATTCAAGGAGTTAAGTGATAAAACCATCGAGCAATAAATCGCTTTCACAGTCGGATATAAGTAATCTTCCCATTGGTGTGTTCGATTCCGGTTTGGGCGGATTGACAGTTGTGGAGCAGATATTTTCACGTCTGCCGAACGAATCGATTTTATATTTTGGAGATACAGCGCGAGTTCCGTACGGCAGTAAAAGTGTTCACACCGTTCAGAAATTTTCCAAGCAGATCGTTCAATTTCTTCAGGAGAAAGGCGTCAAGATGATTGTCGTCGCGTGCAACACGGCGTCGAGCGTTGCGCTGGATGTTTTAAAAAAGTCGATAAGTGTTCCCATTGTCGGTGTGATCGAACCGGGTGTGCGTGCCGCTCTGGAGTTTACCGTCCGCCGTAGAATCGGCGTAATTGGAACGACCGCTACGATTTCAACCGGGAAATATCCCGAAATTCTTAAACAAAAGGCGCCGGATATTTTCGTGGAATCGGTCGCTTGTCCACTATTTGTTCCTTTGGTAGAAGAAGGTTGGGTAGATTCGCCGGTTACTGAGCAAATAGCGCGGATTTATTTGAAACCGCTCATCGAGAAAAATATCGACACGCTGATTCTCGGATGTACCCATTATCCTCTCATCAAAAAAATTCTTCAAAAAGTCGTTGATTCCGATGTCCAGATCATCGATACTGCGATCGAAACGGCTGTCGATGTCGAGAATATTTTGAGGGAAAATGGTTTGTTGAACAACGGAACCAGAAAACCGCGTCATCAATTTTATGTCAGTGATTTTCCTCAGAAATTTGAAGAGATTGCCAACCGTTTTATTGGTCAGTCGCTCCAGAATGTCAAACGCGTTTCCCTGGACGATCCGCTCTGATGAATCCGCTTTTAATTTCCGGTGATGTCGATTCATCACTGAACTTTCTGTATTTACTGAACAAAAAGGGTATTCATCTTGGGCTGGAGCGAATTGGGGATTTGCTGAATCGACTTGGAAGTCCACAAAATACATTTTCCAGTATTCATGTTGCTGGGACGAACGGAAAAGGATCGACTTGTGCGGTCATCGCGTCCATTTTGGAATCGGCTGGTTTCCGTGTTGGACTTTACACTTCGCCACATCTGTTGAAATTCAACGAGAGAATTCAGGTCAACGGTGTACCAATCTCCGACGAGGAAATATCATCATTTATCGAGGGTTCGCAAAGTTGGATCGTCGAACTCGATTGTACATTTTTTGAGGCGACGACGGCGCTGGCGCTCGCGTATTTCCGCGAGAAGAAAGTCGATTATGCCGTGTTGGAAGTCGGAATGGGCGGCCGGTTCGATGCGACAAATGTCGTAACGCCAGTTCTCTCCGTGATAACATCGATTGGAAAAGACCATCAGGAATTTCTTGGAAAATCGTTGCAGAAGATTGCGGTTGAAAAAGCCGGAATTACCAAGCAAGGAGCTTCCTGCATAGTTTCCAAACAATCGCCGTATCTTTTATCTGTTATCAAACCGATTTTGGAGATCAACGGCGCTGAATTTTGTTACGCACCTAATCTGTGTAAAATCCGGCGGACGAAAATGACGGCTCGAGAGCAAACGGTAAATATTCGTTTCAACGAACGTTCGCTTATCGGCGTTCGATTTCCTTTGATTGGCGAGCATCAGATTGTAAATCTTCAGACGGCGCTGGCGGCAATCGTATCATTGAAAAATGAGCGACTGACTACGGAAGTCATTCGACGCGGCATCGAAGCTACCCATTGGGCAGGGCGACTGCAAATTCTGTCAAACGAGCCATTGGTTTTTTATGATGTCGGACACAATTTGCATGGCATTCGTCGCGTTGTGCGAACGTTGAAGCAATTATTTCCTCAGAAAAAGATTCATACATTCATTGCATTGGGAAGAACGAAGAATTACCGAACGTTAGGCAAATCACTGAATAGCCTCGGTGGAACAATTTATCTTTCAAGAATTCCAAGTCAAGATTCTGTTCCAGTTGAAGATCTGAAAGCCGATCTGGTTCGCGACGTTCTGGGAAACCGGATCGTTATCGGAGGCACCCCGAGGGAATTATTAATTGAAGCGGTTCGCCAAATTCGGCGGGAAGAAATTTTACTGATTGTCGGAAGTCATTATTTAGCGCCTCTCGTTTTGCATTTTTTCAAAAAATAATGTTTGATACATTGAGATTATGTTTTAAATTCGGAAAAGTTTTTTAAAGTGCGCTTTTTTTGACCTACCCAAGAACTAAATTTCACACAGATTGTAATCAATCATATTTAAGGAACAAAATATGGAAAAAGATCTGACAATTGTCGAATTGCAGGCAATGAAAATTAAAGAGTTAACCGATTTGGCTTTGAAGCTAGAAATACCTGATGTCCCGGGATTAAAGAAATTGGATCTAATCTATAAAATCATGGAAGCCTCAGTACGAAAAGAAGGACACATTTTTGCGCAGGGCGTTCTACAAGTTATAGACGAAGGTTTCGGATTCCTGCGATCAGAGAACTTTAGTTATCTTACCGGGCCGGATGATATTTATATCTCTCCGTCTCAAATCAAACGGTTTGGGCTTCGTACCGGTCATATCATTTCAGGCGAAATCCGTCCCCCGAAGGATAACGAGCGATTTTTTGCGTTGTTACGGGTTGACGCCGTCAATATGATGGATCCAGAAGAGGTAAAAAACAAGAGATTGTTTGATACGCTGACGCCTCTCTATCCGCAAAGCAGAATTCAGTTGGAGACTGATTATAAGAATAATTCGATGCGGATCATGGATTTGCTTTGTCCGATCGGAAAGGGACAGCGCGGTCTCATTGTTGCCCAACCAAAAACCGGAAAAACGACTCTCCTCCAGCAGATCGCCAACAGCATCACTACCAACCACCCAGAAATTCTTTTAATGGTTTTGTTAATTGATGAGCGCCCGGAAGAGGTTACCGATATGGAACGTTCGGTCAAAGCCGAAGTCATCAGTTCCACATTCGACGAACCGCCGGAGAGACATGTGCAGGTTGCCGATATGGTTCTCGAAAAAGCGAAACGTATGGTCGAACTCGGTTATCATGTCGTCATTTTGCTGGACAGTATTACTCGTTTGGCAAGAGCGCATAACGCGGTCGTTCCGCACAGCGGTAAAATTTTATCGGGCGGCATCGACGCTAACGCTCTCCATCGTCCAAAGCGTTTCTTTGGATCGGCAAGGAATATCGAGGGCGGCGGAAGTCTGACGATCATCGCTACAGCGCTAATCGATACCGGCTCACGTATGGATGATGTCATTTTTGAAGAGTTCAAGGGTACCGGTAACATGGAATTAGTTTTGGACAGACGCCTGAGTGATCGACGCGTCTTTCCGTCAATGGATGTTAATCGTTCCGGCACGCGAAAAGAAGAATTACTCCTTTCGTCCGCTGAACTTGCGCGCGTCTGGATTTTAAGAAAACTTCTGAGCGAGATGAATCCAGTCGAAGCTATGGAATTTCTGCTGGAACGCATGAAACGATCCAAGAGTAACCGTGAATTTCTAAAGTCAATGAACCAGTAATTCCGGGCGGATTGCCAGCTGATAAAGGAAGTAAATGCCGGGAAATTTGCATTTCGGCTTGCATATTTATAGGTGGGCGTCGTAAATTCACCCGCTTTTTAGAACGATAGAAAAGGAATTTTATTATGAAACCGAAAATTCATCCGAAATATGAAATAGCCAAAGTTACCTGCGCCTGCGGAAATACATTTACTACCCGTTCAACATCCGGCGACATCAAAATTGAAATCTGCTCAGTTTGTCATCCGTTTTATTCAGGAAAGCAAAAATTAATCGACTCTGCCGGAAGAATCGAGAAATTCAATCGAAAGTATAGAAGAGACGTCCAAAAAGGTTAGCAACTTATTTTTATATAGCGGCTTGTTCTCTTGGAGAAGAGCCGCTATTTTTATATCTATGACACAAAAAATTTTAGTTGGCGGACAAGCGGTTATTGAAGGCGTGATGATGCGCGTGCCGGGTGCTTATGCCACTGCCGTTCGTAAGCCGGACGGTCAGATTGAGACCGAACGTCATGATTTTGCTTCTTTGGCCGAACGAATTCCGTCCCTGAAAAAGCCGTTTTTACGCGGCGTGGTCGTTTTGTTTGAATCCATGAAGATCGGCATGGAAACGTTGCAATTTTCAGCGGATATCGCCATTGCCGCTGAAGAGCCGGCAAACGGTAAAAAATCGAAGTCCACGAGCAAATTAGGAAACACGCTGATGTACATTTTTGCGTTTGGTATGGCTTTTTTATTGTTTGGCGTGGCTCCATTATTTCTGACGACTAAACTGCTTGCTATCGAACGGAAGGCGTTTGCTTTTAACCTGATTGCCGGTTGCTGGCGGATCGTATTTTTTCTGACTTACCTTTGGTTAATTTCGCTGATGAAAGATGTCAAAAGGCTGTTTCAATACCACGGCGCAGAGCATAAAGTCGTTTTTACTTTTGAAGATGGGCGCGCGCTTATTCCTGAAAATACACGGGATTTCCAGACATTTCATCCGAGATGCGGAACAAGTTTTATATTCATCATTCTCTTGGTTTCGATTCTCATGTACGCTTTGATCGACACTGCGATCATTATTGCGATTGGGAGAATTTCAATTGGGATCCGCATTGTCTTTCATTTGATTTTGTTGCCGTTAGTTTTAGGCGTCGGTTATGAATTTCTAAAATTAACCGCCAAACATCAGGATAAGACATGGGGGAAATGGCTCTCAGCTCCAGGACTCTGGCTTCAGAGAATTACTACTCAACCTCCGTCAGATGAGCAGATCGAAGTAGCGATTGAAGCGCTGAAAGCCGCGTTCGGCGATAAATATTCCGAATATGCCGGAAAGAAATATTCGGCAGAAGCGATCAATTAACTAAAACATTTATGAAAGCGCGTTTACAGGAAATCATTGCGAAATTTTCCGAGATTAATAACAAATTGTATGATCCGTCGGTTCTAAACGATCAGAAACGGTATGTTGAACTGACAAAAGAGCATAAAGATCTTCAGACAATCGTCGAAAAAGCCACTAAATATTTGCAGATTTTGGAAATGATCGAACAGGATCATATTATTCTTAACGGCCCGGATCTCGATCTGAGACAGATGGCTCATGAAGAGATCGAGGAATTGAAAAATCTGGAAAAGATTCTCGAAGAAGAAATCAAAATACTTTTGCTTCCTAAAGATCCGGCAGACGATAAAAATGCTATTGTAGAAATCCGCGCTGGCACAGGCGGTGACGAAGCCGCGCTTTTCGGCGCCGATTTGTATCGGATGTATGCCAAATATGCTGAAAAAAAGGGATGGGAACTCGAAATACTGACCAGCAATGAAATAGGGATCGGTGGATTCAAAGAAATTATCTTTCAATTGTCCGGAGTTGGTATTTTCGGAACTATGAAATTCGAATCGGGCGTACATCGGGTTCAGCGCGTTCCTGTTACAGAAACTTCCGGACGCATTCATACATCGGCGGCAACGGTGGCCGTTCTTCCCGAAGCGGAAGAGGTGGACTTAGATATCAATCCCGAAGAGTTGCGCATCGACACTTATCGTAGTAGCGGCGCTGGCGGACAGCATGTCAACAAGACGGAATCAGCAATTCGCATTACCCATTTGCCTACCGGATTGGTCGTTACCTGTCAAGATGAAAAATCTCAGTATAAGAATAAAGCCAAAGCTTTGAAAATTCTCAGAAGCCGACTGCTGGACTTGAAACGCGCCGAGCAGGAAAAAGTTATCGCTGAAAAAAGGCGATCAATGGTTAGCACCGGAGACAGAAGCGCCAAAATCCGAACGTATAATTTCCCGCAGGATCGAGTAACCGATCACCGGATTAACCTGACACTCTACAAACTTCAGTATATTATGGAAGGCGATCTCGACGAATTGATCGAAGCGCTGAAGGTGGCACATAACATGGAAATGCTGAAAGGATCGAACTGATCAGTTTTTCCGACTTTTCCTCGATTTGCTTTAAAAATCTGCAGATAGATTCAAGATTTGTTCAGTTAAAGGATTGAACTTTTGACTTTTTTTTCAGATGAAAGTCAGAGATTAAACCAAGGAAAAATATTTTTTCAGAAGCTAACAAAACTACTTGCTGGGTTTGGAAACTGGATTAAATTTCGATTAGTTTATGGAAACAATTTCACAAAAAATATGGCGAGTGATTGACATTCTGAAATGGTCAAGAGAATATCTGTCGCAGAAAGGTATTGAATCGCCTCAGATCGAGGTCGAGTGGCTTTTGAGAGAGATCTTGGGATGTTCAAGGATGGATATTTATCTGAACTACGACCGTCCACTTTCGGCGGCTGAATTGGCAGATTTCAAGAAAATGTTAATCGAGCGCGCGAGTGGAAAACCGATTCAGTATGTCGTCTGCAAGACAGAATTCATGGGGTTGGAAATAGACGTTTCTCCGGAGGTGCTGATTCCAAGATCCGATACGGAAGTGATTGTAGAAGCAATTTTTTCAATTTTAAAGAAGCGGAAATGGAACAAGCCGCGTATCCTTGACATCGGAACAGGTTCCGGAGCCATTGCCGTTTCGCTTGCCGTGCTGATTCCGGAATGTTCCGTCGTTGCCTGCGACATTAGTCCAAAGGCTTTGGAAATCGCACGTGAAAATGCCCGAAAACATGTGGTTTCTGAACGGGTTGATGTCATATTGCAGGATATTTTAAAAACTGGCAAGTTTGCGTCCGCTCCATTCCAGGTTGTTGTTTCTAATCCGCCATATGTTTCCGATAAAATGTATGATGAATTACCGGCGATTGTCAAAGATTATGAGCCGAAAGTCGCTCTGGCGCCCGGTGGCGACGGACTGCGATTCTATCACCGTTTTGCAGAATTGTCCGACAATCTTTTAATGGCGGATGGCGTACTAGCGGTGGAAATCGGCGGGAATTATCAGGAGCAAGCCGTTCTCTCAATTTTCTCCGAGAACGGTTTCGATCTATTGACCGTGATCAAGGATTTGCAAGGGCAGAGCCGAGGTGTTCTGGCGGAAAAGAAACATGAATAAACTGCTTGCTCTCATCCGGTTAATGCGGCCGCTGAATTTGTTTCAGGGTGCCATAGCCATTCTCGTTTGCGCGACACTGATGCAACCGTTTCCTTCTTGGGAAAGAATTCTTCTGGCTGTTATGATTGTCTGGAGTTTTACCGCGGCGGGCAATGCGCTAAACGATTATTGCGATGTGGAAATCGATCGGGTCAATCGTCCAGATCGACCGATTCCATCAGGAAAAATCGCTCGGCGAACGGCATTAATCTTTTCGATTGCTCTTTTTGTGATCGGAGCGATTCTATCCGTTTTTATTCTGAAACCGGCGATTGGAATCGTCGTTGCGGTGGCGATATTCTTATTGGTTACATACAGTCTTTTTTTCAAAAAACGTGCATTTTGGGGAAATTTTGTCGTTGCGGCGATCCTCGGATTGACGTTTATTTTTGGTGCGCTGATTTTCGGCGATGTCCGGAAAGGAATTGCGCCGTTTTTTTTGGCTTTTGGGTTCAATTTAGTGCGTGAAATCGTCAAGGACATGCAGGACGTTCGTGGCGATCAGACGGGAAATGCTCATACGATTCCTTTGCAGTATGGAATGCGTGTGGCACAGAGATGTGTTGTTGGGTTGACGTTTTTATTAATGGCGGGCGCATTCCTTCCGTATTTTTTAGACGTTTACGGAATTTACTATCTCGTTATTCTATCAGTTACCGTCGAACTCCCGCTTGCCTTTGTGATCTATTCGATTCGGAAAGATGTCGGCGAAGTGAATTGCGGGCGGATTGCAAGGTTGTTAAAATTAGATG
Source organism: Candidatus Marinimicrobia bacterium CG08_land_8_20_14_0_20_45_22 (assembly GCA_002774355.1). Classification (NCBI taxonomy): domain Bacteria; kingdom Pseudomonadati; phylum Fidelibacterota; species Fidelibacterota bacterium CG08_land_8_20_14_0_20_45_22. The sequence continues at coordinate 16,885 of PEYN01000071.1, forward strand.
TCTTTTTTGGTCTCATTGCGATATTTTTAGGAAGGTTTTAAATGCCTCAATTTGTTCACTTGCATAATCACTCGGATTACAGTTTACTGGACGGTGCTCAAAGCGTAGAAGGGTTGGTAAAAAGGGTCAAAGAACTCGGCATGCCCGCTGTCGCGCTTACTGAACACGGAAATCTCTTCAGCGTAATCCCATTTTACAAATCTGCTCGCAAATACAATATTAAGCCGATCATCGGATGTGAATTGTATGTCGCCGAAAATAGCCGGTTTGATAAGAAGTCTAGATCACAAGGAAGATCTGGGTATCATCATTTTTTAGTATTGGCGCAGAATCTTAAAGGCTATGAAAATTTGTTAAAACTTAGCAGTCTCGGATATTTAGAGGGATTTTACTACCGACCACGCGTCGATTTGGAACTTCTGAAAAAATACAATGAAGGGTTAATAGCGCTAACGGCGTGTATCAAGGGGAAAGTACAGAGTTTGGTTTTCCAGGGCGATTATGAAAAAGCGAAAGCACAGGCTCTGAAATATGCAGAAATTTTTGAGGGTAGATTTTATCTCGAAGTGCAGAACCATCACTTGCCGGAAGAAAAAATCTGGTACGAAGCATCCATGCGGTTGTCGCAGGAAACCGGAATTCCACGAGTTGCCACTAATGATTCGCATTATACATTGGCAAGTCATTGGGAGGCGCACGACGCTCATTTTTGCCTGGGAACAGGGAAAATTCTAAGCGACACTAACCGCATGAAATATGATCCACCGGAATACTGGGTCAAAACGCAGGATGAGATGGCGTCTCTGTTTCCGGGCGATGACGAAGTGATTGAAAATTCCTTGAGAATTGCAAATGCTTGTAATTTGGAATTGGTATTTGGGAAATACTATTTGCCGACTTTTCCAATACCCGAAGAAGTGCCAGAAAAATCAGCCGACGAATATCTGACTCGGCTGGTTTATCAGGAGATTCAAAAACGTTATCCGGAAATCACAGGCGTCATTCGCGAGCGCGTCGATTTTGAACTGAAAGTAATCAAACAAATGGGTTTTGCCGGTTACTTTCTTATCGTCCAGGATTTTGTACAATATGCAAAGCGATCAGGTATTCCCGTCGGCCCTGGAAGAGGTTCTGCCGCTGGGAGTATTGTCGCTTACGCGTTGGGGATTACAGATATCGATCCGCTTCGATTTAAGCTCCTGTTTGAACGGTTCTTAAATCCGGAACGCATTTCGATGCCGGATATCGACATCGATTTCTGTGATGAGAAACGTGTTCGAGTCATTGATTATATTAAGAAAAAATATGGCGAGAACAGTGTTGCACAAATCATCACATTCGGAAAAATGAAAGCCCGCGCCGTCATTCGAGACGTCGGGCGCGTGATTGGCATGCCGCTTTCGGAAGTGGACCGCATCGCCAAAATGATTCCAGACGTAGTAAATGTTTCTCTTGAATCAGCGTTAGCACAAACGCCTGGTTTGCAGGTGCTGGCTGAAATCGACGATCAGCATCGGAAATTATTTGAAATTTCCAGGATTTTGGAGGGAATGAACCGTCACGCCTCGACACACGCCGCTGGCGTTGTCATTGCGCCCGGCGATCTAACCAACTATGTTCCGCTTTACCAGTCAACCAACGGCGAAGTCACGACGCAGTATGACATGAAGTGTATCGATCAGATCGGTCTGTTGAAGGTCGATTTTCTCGGTTTGAGAAACCTGACGGTTATCGACAATACGCTTTCCATGTTGAGAGAAAAAGGGATAGATCTCGATCTCGAAAATATTCCAGAGGAAGACGAAAAAACGATGACACTTTTCGGCGAGGGAAATACAATCGGGATATTCCAGTTTGAATCCGCCGGGATGCGCGATTATCTGCGGAAGTTGAAGCCGTCGGGAATCGAAGATTTGATCGCTATGAACGCGCTTTACCGACCGGGACCGATGGATATGATCGACCAGTTCATCAACCGCAAGCAGGGAAGAGAAAAAATTACCTATCTGAATCCTTTATTAGAACCGTTTTTAAAAGATACTTACGGAGTTATCGTTTATCAGGAACAGGTCATGCAGATCGCCAATGCGGTCGGCGGATTCTCGCTTGCCAAAGCCGATCTTTTACGCCGTGCAATCGGAAAGAAGCAGACGGAGACGATGGAAGCGTTGTGCAAGGAGTTTATCGAAGGTGCGGTTAAGAATGGTGTTAGCCAAAAGATCGCAACGCAGATTTATGCTTTGATCCAGAAGTTCGCTAGCTACGGATTTAATAGAAGTCATTCGGCCGCCTATGCAGTTCTCGCTTACCGAATCGGCTACCTGAAAGCGCATTATCCGGCGGAGTTTATGGCGGCGAACTTGACTAGTGAAATTAACGCAACTGAACGTGTGGTTATTCTTTCCGCAGAAGCCCGAAATATGGGAATTGAAATTCTTCCGCCGGACATTAATCAGAGCGAAGTTCATTTTCAGCCAGATGGAAACACTATTCGATATGGATTAAACGCTATCAAAAATGTCGGTGAAAAAGCCGCCGAAAATATTGTTTCCGCACGGGAAAAAGCCGGAAAATTCCGTACTATTTTTGAGTTCGTCGTAGCGCTGGACCCCAAGTCTGTCAATCGAAAAGTTTTAGAAAGCCTGATTGCTTCCGGAGCTGCAGATTCGCTCGATGGAACCCGCGCGCAGAAAATAGCCGTGCTTGACCTTGCCATGCAATATGCTCAGAGCGTTCAAAATGATCTGGTAAATGGACAGGAAAATTTGTTTGGTTTCGGGAAAACAGGCGCCAAACCACTCGTTTCGGAACCGAAATTGCCCGATGTAAAACCGTGGGTTGGCAGTCAGAAATGGGCAAAAGAAAAAGAATTACTGGGAATTTATTTGACTGGACATCCGCTTCTTCAATACGAGCGTGAGATCAATGCCTTTACAAATTTCGATTTCACAGAAAATCTTACTACAAAGGATGGTAAAACTATCAAATTAGGTGGGATGATTTCCCGGATCAAATCCAATTTTGACAAGAAAAACCGACCGATGGCATTCATCACGCTTGAATGTCTCAATGGCACGATTGAGGTTATTGCGTTCTCTGATGCGTTCGAGAAATCGAAAGAATACATCCGTGCTGAAATGGCGGTGTTCGTTCAGGGAAAAGTTCAGGTTAGCGGCGAAGACAGCGCGAAGATCATTGCAGACGAATTATTGCCACTCGAAGGATTGACAAACCGAAAAACGCAAAATATTCACATTCGGCTGAATAATAAGATTAACCGCGTCGCTTTGGAAAATTTTAGGAATATTGCCAAAGAGCATGCGGGCGACTGCTCGATCTTTTTTCATGTTTACGGTGAGATTGGAGACATTAAACTGATCCGATCTGGCAACCTCAGAGTCTGTCCGGATGATATCTTTTTAGAGCATGCGCGCGTCGTTTTTGGAGATAAAAATGTCTGGATTGAAGAATGATTGCTGTGGTTCAGCGTGCACGTGACGTTTTTGTCGAAGTTGACAAAAAAGTTGTTGGGAAAATCGAAAGCGGACTTGTCATATTATTAGGCGTTTTTCAAGAAGATACAGAAGTGGATGCTGAATTTCTGGCGGGAAAGATTTCCGGATTTCGGATTTTTTCCGATCTGCAAGGAAAAATGAATTTATCTATTCAAGAAACCGGCGGTGGCGTTTTAGTAATCTCTCAATTTACGCTTTGCGGGGATTGGCGGAAAGGAAGGCGTCCGAGTTTTATCCGCGCCGCGGCGCCAAGCGAAGGGAAACGATTATATGAGTATTTCATCGATTGTCTTAAAAAGGAAAACCTGACTGTCGAATCCGGTGTTTTTGGCGCGATGATGGATGTTCATTTGGTCAACGAAGGACCGGTGACGTTCGTTCTTGACAGTAAGGAAAGATGAGGAGCGCATGAAAGTTAAAGAAAACGGCGATTATCGGATGACGATTGCCGATTGGCCTGAAAATGAACGTCCGCGCGAAAGATTGATGGCGTCAGGTGTCTTCAAATTATCCGACGCGGAATTGTTGGCTATATTGATCCGTACGGGTTCCGGAAAGATGACGGCAATTGACGTAGCAAGAGAAATTCTTAGCCGTTCAGGCGGTTTGAAAAAACTCGGCGAGATGGATTATCATCAAATCCGGGATATGAACATTTCGGGAGTCGGTGATACAAAGGCGGTAACCGTCGTTGCCGCTCTGCAATTAGCCAGACGTTTAGAAGCGGCGGAAAGTGAAAAACCGGATCCGATCATCAAAACATCCGAAGACGTAGCCCGGATTTATATCCCGAAATTGCGCGATCTTCGGAAAGAAATATTCATGACACTTTTACTAGCGAGCAATCATCGGGTGATCAAGGATACGATCGTCAGCGAGGGGATTTTAAACGCTTCTGTCGTGACGCCGCGCGAGGTTTTCCGAGAAGCATTGGCCGTTATGGCGGGTGCAATCGTTCTCATACACAATCATCCAAGCGGCAACTTGGAGCCGAGTCGCGAAGACATTCAACTCACACGCCAAATGGTTGTTGTCGGAAAGGCAATGAACATTCCGGTGCTTGATCACATCATCGTTGCCGGAAACGGTTATACGAGTTTTGCGGATAGAGGATTATTAGTCGAATAATTTTGTTAGCGGAATTTTTCATGTTTCGTTGTAATATTGAAGGCAAACGGAACAGTTTGAGAAAATTTTTGATAATAAGAGACTCGAAAAGTGGGAATCACTCTGAAAAAGCGTAAATATTCCTTATGGATCGAGGCTGGTAATTGGCAATGGAGGAGTGATACAAATGGCGGTTGAAGACAAACATAGTTTGACGACTTATTTAGAATCTAATGCAAATAGCTATCTCTTTCCTTTGCTGGCGTGGTATCATCTTGAGGATCAAGATATTGCCAAAGCCATCGCTTCCGGCGAAACGGCGATCCGAACACATCCCGATTCCGCGTTGGCTCATTACATCATGGCGCTGGTGGCTGAAAGGGCCGGGAATATTGAAATTTCCATTGAACATTTGAAATCTGTCATTGATATCGACAATGGCTTTTTACAAGCTTTTTACAAATTAATCGAGTTGGGGCGTACTCAACTAAGTTCGGAACTGCTCAAATATTGCCTCAAAAGAATCGCCGTTTTAAATCCATTCGATAAAAAGAATGTTGAACGGCTGAAATCTGTCCCCGATACCATCGGAGAATACCATACACGGGCGGCGCAATCCGGACAAGCAATAAGCCTCGGTGAAATTGCGTTGGGAAGATCGAATGCAACCGCAGAATCTGGATTAAGCGATCTTTTTAAACGCATCGAAGAGCGTCAGGAACCGCTAATTGAAATGGATCTGCCGGAAGAAATCGAAGAGGCGAACGTACACATGGGACCAATCGTCGAAGAGGAGGGATTCGCGCCCAAATTTGATGATATGGAGCCGATATCGGTTTTTGGCACGGCGGGAACTTCCGAGCCGCCCAGTTCGGAACCGCTTCCGCGGGAGGAATCGAAACTGTCGAAAATGTTTGAAAAGTTCAGGGAAAAGCCGCTGAGTGAACTTCAACAGGAAACATGGATGATGCCCTCAGCAGAACCGGAGCCTGTAAAGGAACCGGTGGAAGAAGTAGCGGAATCGATCGCGCCGGAAGTTACTGAGCCGATTTTATCGGAAGAGCAGGATCAACTGGATTTTTATCCAGAACCGATGACCGAACCCGAGCCTGAACCGGAAATATTGCCGTTGAAAAACATGAAACTGTCGGACATGTTCGAGAAATTCAAACAAAAACCACTTGAAGAGATTCAGCAGGAAACATGGAATATCCCGATCGTCGAAAAAAAGCCCGAGCCAATTATTCCTGAACCTGTCGTTGCTTCCGAGGCGGAAACTGTTTCCGTTCACGCCTCAGATGATTCTGAACAGCCAATTGTTTCCATGGAAGAACCTGTTGCCGAGAAAAAACGACCCGCTCCGAAGAAATCCACGAAAAAACCGACGGCTAAAAAACCGGAGAAAAATCAGGCAAAAATCGAACTGAAGATCCCGATCCCGACCATGACATTCGTTGAAGTGCTAAAGAAGCAAAAGTTATACGATCAGGCGCTTCAGTTGCTCGATATTCTCAATGCAAAAACGACAGACTCTGAGAAAATAAAAAAAGCGCGGGAAGAAATTTTACGTCTGAAATCGGAAGAAGAGGAAACTGGCTAAAAACTAATCAGTAAAAGTGGATAATTTTACTTGGTAATCAGTTATCTTCTTTGGGCGGATTGAGAAGAATTTCCGTTGTAATCGGAACGGATTGTCTAAGCATTGCCGTAACCGGACAGTATTTTTCAGAAGATAGACGAACGGCTTTGTGTATCGCATCGGCGTTCAATTCTTCACCCCAGAATAAAAACCGAATGGTAATTTGTGTGAAAATGCGCGGATGTTCGCTCCGTCTTTCTGCCTGAATATCGATTTGGAAATCATCGACGGTCGCACGCATTTTATTTAACAATGTTTCAACGTCAATTCCGGTGCAACCGCCCAAAGAAGATAACAACATTTCCATCGGTCTGGAGCCGGCTTCACTTCCGCCAAATTCCTTTTCGGTGTCTATAACTACCCAGTGGTTTGAATCGCCTTTAGCAATGAAGGTCGAGTTTTTGGCGCGAAGGATTTGTACTTTCATGAATAGTCCTTAAAAATCTTACAGGTTTTAGTATTGATTTGTGTACGCCGAAAAGAATACGATCATTTAGGAAGACTCTGTTTTTTCGGTTCGCACAGATTTAATTTGAGATAAAGGTTATGTTTGACGTTTTCTGGAAGACCATCGCAACCGTCGGCTTTCTGGTAGATTTCAACGGTTTTCTTGATTTTATCGATGAAAATCTCGCAGTTGGGGTATTTTTCCATGTGTTCTTTGATAATCTGGCAAGGTTCGCAACTTAAGTCTCCGCCGATGTAATCGCATATCTTGTGAATAAATTTCGGGTCACATTTCATATCATTGCCTCTGCTTTAACGAGGTCTTCCAGATGATCTTTCAAGAAATTTCGAGCGCGCATGAGGCGAATCTTAACGTTAGAAACCGTAATGTTGAGAATCTTTGCGGCGTCTTCGGTGGATAATTCGTGGAGATCGCGGAGAATGAAAACAGTACGGTAAATTTCCGGAAGTTGTTCAATAGCCGAATCCAGTTTTTTCCGGAATTTTTTCCTGTTAATACGGTCGTAATCTATTGCCGGCCACTCCTGCGTTTCCATCGAACTGACACGCTCGATGTCGGGATCATCGATGGAAACGTGCTGATATTTAAACCGCTTGGTCTTTAAGTGTCGCAAACCGACGTTGACGGCTATGCGGTACATCCATGTGTAAAATGACGATTTCATTTGAAACTGTTTGATCTTTTTGATCATGATTAGAAATGTTTCCTGAAGAACGTCTTCCGCATCTTGTTCATTGCCAGTTAATCGGAGTGCTAAACGGTAAATCCGGCTGGTGTAAAGTGAAATAAGTTGAGAAAGCGCGGCGTGATCTCCTATCTGCGCATTTTTGATAATCTGTACTTCTTGTTCCTGTCCAATTTCCAAGATGGCTAAATTTATCGAAAGTCATGTTAAAATCCATTAGAGAATTTCCAATTTTAGCGTCTGTTTCGGTCGATATAAATACCGACGCCACACTATTTTTAGATAAATGGAGATGAAAGCCGTTACAACAAGAGGTCAGCGGGAAAAGTTAGCCCGGACTGTCAGTATTTGGGAAAAATCGATTTTTCCTTCGATAAAATGCAACCCAAGGGCGCAATCCGTCTGGACCGATGTTGTGTGGATGGCATGGACAATGAAATCCGTTCTGGCATATATTCTTGCGCCATAGAATCGATCTCCGAATAAAATCTTCTGCCGTTCGCCCATATAAAATGTGCCGGCGACTGCAAATCGTCCATGCGAAGTCAGAATTTCAGAATACCAGCCACGCGCCGGATACCAGTTGGAAACGTGGCGATACCTGTCGGCGCTCATCAAGACACCACTGGAGATATGAAGAGTATCCAGAAATCCGATATTTGCGCTTTGCCAGCCGATTTTCAACAAAGCTGCCATGTTGTCACGAATAGGTTCGCCAGCCGGTGAAGGCGACGATAACGAGAAGTGATTAACCATGGCGTAGTGTGAAAGTGAGAATTGTCCGATTGTCAACCTTCCAGAAAAACTGGTTATGAATACTTCTCGAGGATTTTTGCCCTGACGACTTATCTAATCTAACCAGAAATTTTCAGTGATTCTTTTTCCGGAATAATCAACATAAAAGCCTTCTATGTTCGGTCTAAAATAGTCAAGTGTGTCAGTCAGTAAGGCCAGCGGATAACAAAGTAAATCTCTTCTCGGAAAAACGCCGATCTGAAAGCGGAATGGCTCACGGTCATAGCGGTAATTCATTACTATTTTGAGTGGATGATCGTCAAACAGGCTACCCATTTCACAAAGATAATCCATTCCAAAAGCGATATCATGTGCCGGCGCGATTTTAAGAAAAACCGTTGTCATGAAATCCGAGCTGACGTATGTTTTGGGCGTCTGGACGGTGTTATAGTATTCTCGATTGTCTAAAAAACCGTGATAATTTGCCTCCCAGCGGACATCGCCAGCAGAAGAAAATTCCATTAGGATTGATAAAATAAGCAACAGCCGGAAAATCTTTGTCATGGTGTAATTTCTTATTTATTGGGTGCAGAAGAAAAAGATTTTTCTACTTCTTCGGCGTGAAAGGAACTGCGTACTAATGGGCTGGAAAAAACCACCCGGAATCCAAGCCGAAGCCCTTCCTGATGGTAAACTTCAAACTCGTCCGGCGTGACGTAACGCTCAACGGGCAAATGGTTTTTCGTTGGTTGGAGATATTGGCCAATCGTCAGGATGTCGCCGCCCGCGTTAAGTGCATCTTTCATCAGATCGAGAACTTGTTTGTGTGTTTCGCCGAGTCCAACCATGATTCCGGTCTTGGTCACGGCGCCGCGTTTTTTGGATTCAGCAAGAACGCGGAGTGACTGTTCGTAGTCGGCTTGCGGCCGCGCGATTGGATAAAGCGAGCGAACGGTTTCGAGATTGTGACCGAGAACGTCGGGCTTGGCGTCTAAAACGGTTTCGAGCGCGGAAATGTTGCCACGGAAATCCGGAATCAGCACTTCGACTTTACAGCCGGGATTCTGACGGCGTATTTCGCGAATAGTTTCCGCCCAGACAGCGGCGCCACCATCCGGTAAATCGTCGCGCGTCACTGATGTAATCACGGCGTATTTTAATCCCATCAGATTGACAGCCCTGCCGACTTTGGCTGGCTCATCCGGGTCGATTGGCATCAGTCTTCCGGTCTCGATTGCGCAAAAGCGGCAATTCCGTGTGCAGATATTGCCCAGTATCATCAGCGTTGCGGTGCGTCTCTGCCAGCAATCACTTATGTTCGGGCAGTGCGCCGATCGACAAACGGTATGCAGGTGATTGTCATTGACAATCTTACGTAGATCGCGAAAATTGTCATTTACGGTAATTTTAACTTTCAGCCAGTCTGGTTTCATTTTGCTCCACAAATTAACACGAATATGTTATCTTGCTTATAGAACAAGATTTCTCCACTGTAATTTCACAAATAAATTATAGGGATTAATATTGTTATTTTAAAAGATTTGGTGTTCATTTGTATTCATTCGCGGATTCGATAAAAACCGAATTGCTTGACGAATTCTTCAACGACGGCAATCTTGACCGCTTTCATCGAAACGGCTGGATTCAAATCTATCATACGCGCGACTCCCTTATCTACAATACCACACGGCACGATCCCGTTATATAGCGAAAGATCAGTGCTGACATTCAGCGCGAAACCGTGCATTGTGACCCAGCGAGAAACACGCATTCCAATGGCAGCAATTTTTTTATCGCCGACCCAAATTCCGGTTAATCCTTTAATCCTTCCAGCCTGTATATCAAATCCGGCCAGCATTTGAATCAGCACTTCTTCGACCGAATAAACATACCAGGCGATACTCTCTTTATGTTCCTTCAAATTGAAAATCGGGTAGCTGACCAATTGTCCTGGTCCGTGATATGTGATGTCGCCGCCGCGATCGACCTTGAAAATTTCGATGCCGCGGCTTTTCAGATATTCTTGCGAGGCAATCAAATGACTTGCGTTGGCGTTTTTACCCAGCGTGTAAACGTGCGGATGTTCAACAAGAATCAGCGTATCGGGGAGTTTCCCGGCGAAACGATCGGCATGAGTTCGTTTCTGGATTTCCCAGGCTTTGCCGTATGGACAACAGCCAAGATCAAGGACATTTAAAGATTTAACCGCTTTATCCCCCAAATTCATTTCAATACTCTCCAATCCGCTATTGATGAATCGATTCTCCAAAAGCGTCATGGATAGCCTCGAAGATTGCTTCGGAAAACGTCGGGTGGGCGTGAATGATGTGCTTGATCTCGACGAAAGTCATTTTGCGGAAAACAGATAGCGTCAGTTCGGGTAAAAGTTCGGTCGCCTCCGCTCCGATGATATGTGCGCCAATCAGTTCTTCCGTTTTGGCATCGAAGATAACCTTGACAAAACCGCCGATTTCGCCGAATGTGATGGCTTTGCCGTTGGCGCGAAACATAAACCGACCGGTTTTAATTTCACGTCCCTGTTCCAGCGACTTTTTCTCCGTCAGGCCAACGCTGGCAACCTGCGGTTGACAATAAGTACAACAGGGAATCGCGGAGTAATTCACAAGTGCTGGATTTTCCTCGGCGATGAATTCGACCGCGTGTATGCCTTCCGCCGAAGCGACGTGCGCCAGACACGGATTGCCGATGACATCACCGATCGCAAAAATGCCCGGAATATTCGTCCGAAAATGCTCATCAACTTTGATCCAGCCTTCCTCAGTTCTGACTCCGAGAACTTCCAGCCCGAGATTTTCCGAATTCGGTTGGACGCCATTGGCCAACAAAGCATATTCAGCAGTAAGAATTCTCTTCTCATTATTTGAATTGAAAACTACTTTGACTGAATCGTCTTTTGGTTGAACGCTTTCGACTTTCACGCCGGTATGAATGCCGATCCGGTTTTTTCGGAATGAGCGCATCAGTTCTTTGGCGGTTTCTTCGTCTTCAGTCGGGAGAATCTGCGGCAACATTTCTACGATGTTCACTTCGGCGCCGAATGAATTGAAAATATAGGCGAACTCAACCCCGATCGCGCCCGCGCCGATGACGATAATTGATTTCGGTATTTGTGGCAAAGTCATGGCTTCCCGACTGCCAATGACGCGCTTGCCATCAATCTTCAGACCCTGAATCGAGCGCGTCCGAGCGCCGGTCGCGACGATGATGTTTTTCGCGCTAATTTGAATTGTCGATCTGTCGTCCGGATTGACAACTTCAAGAGTACGTGAATCAATAAAACGACCGGAACCTTTGACAACCGTGATTTTATTTTTCCGGAAAAGAAATTCAACGCCTTTCGAGAGACGTGCGGCCGTCTCGCGACTGCGCCGGATGACTTTGCTAAAATCCAATTCTGGTTGAGCAACACTGATTCCAAATTCGCCGAGTGAGCGCAAATTTTGCCAGACTTCGGCGTTTTTAATCAAGGCTTTGGTTGGAATACAGCCCCAGTTCAGGCAGATTCCGCCGAGTTCGGCTCTTTCGACAACGGCGACGTTCATTCCGAGTTGCGAGGCGCGGATCGCGGCGACATATCCGCCGGGGCCACTGCCAATAACTACCAAATCATAATTGTCCATTTTTAAATCCTATTATCATTAACCCGCCTATACATCTTTCAGCGCGGCAATTTCCCTCGTGAAATTCTCATCGCCGCCGGGCGTTTCCAGAATCATCGGCAAACCGGCAAAACGTTTATCACTCACCAATCGGTAAAACACGTCCCAGCCGAGAAAACCTTCGCCGAGATTGGCATGCCGGTCGATGCGCGAGCCGAGCGGTTTTAGGGAATCGTTTAAGTGAAAGCATTTCAGCCGGTCGAGCCCGATAATATCATCGAAATTGGCAAACGTTTCGTTATATTTTCCCGAACCGATCAAATCGTAACCAGCCGCGAAAGCGTGACAGGTATCGAAACAAACGCCTAACCGCTCGGGATACGAAGAATAGTCGATAATCTGCCGCAATTCCTCGAAAGCATTACCGACATTCGCGCCCTGACCGGCGGTCGTTTCCAACAACAGCATTGATCTGCAATCCGGCATCTGCTCAATGGCGTAATCGAGACTCTCGGCTATTTTATGCAAAGCAAAATCGACGCCTTTGCCCATGTGAGAACCGGGATGAAAAACGATATACGGAATCTGCAAAGTCTGGGAACGTTGAATTTCCTCAGTAAATGCTTTGCGCGACTTGGACAGTTTATCCGGCTCCGGGCTAGCCAGATTAACCAGATAGGAATCGTGCGCAATTACCACGACGATTTTATTTTCGGCTTGTTCAGCGCTGAACTTCTGCGCCGTTTCTGGCGAGACAGGAACGCCTTTCCACTGCATCTGGTTCGATGTAAAAACTTGGATCGCGTCGCATCCGATTTTACGCCCGCGACCCGGAGCTTTTTCCAAGCCTTTTCCTATTGAGATATGACAACCGAGGTGAGGCATTTTTTTAGTTGCGAGTTATGTGTTACTGGCTACAGGCTATGGGTTTCGAGTTCATAATTTTCAGTTTTGAGTTTCTCATCACGATTTACGTATTACACCTTACGAGCCGGTCACTCGTCACTTGTTACGTTCTCTTATCTTGTGATCAGTTTCAGGAATTCGTCACGGGCTTGCGGTTCGTCGTGCAATTCGCCGAGCATGACGCTGGTGGTAATATTCGAATTTTGCTTCTCGACCCCGCGCATTTGCATACAGAGATGGCGCGCTTCGATAA
>PEYN01000072.1 GCA_002774355.1 Candidatus Marinimicrobia bacterium CG08_land_8_20_14_0_20_45_22
TAACGTCGTTCTTCAAGCCGCTAAGTTATTAGGAGTTTCCGAACGGACTCTTCGCTATAAGATCGAGAAATACCAACTGCTTCCCAAGTGATGGCAAGAATGCGCATATATTCGACAATTTTGTCGAATCCCCCACAAAATTGTTGGGAAAAATTGATTTTGGATAACCAATAATGCGCGGTCGAAATAAATCCTTTACCGACGAGAAATCGGCTTTTGAGGCTATCAATTATCAAGTTGGCACGCGAATTGACTTAATAATAGCCGGAATTTGAAATTGAGAACCACAAACAAAAAGGAGAAAAAATGAAAAAACTCAATTTAATCGCAATGCTCGCGCTGAGCGCTCTTGTTATTCTGGTAACCATACCGACACAGATAAACGCTCAAACGCCAACCGGACATGGAAAAAACTTCGTTGATGTCAACGGCGACGGTCACAACGATAATGCTCCCGACGCAGACGGCGACGGAATCCCGAACGGTCAGGACCCTGATTATGTTGCCCTGGGCACTGCTTCCGGTCGTGGAACGAGTCGCAAATTTGTCGATGCAGACGGCGACGGTTTCAACGATAACGCACCCGACATTGATGGCGACGGAATCCCAAATGGTCAAGATTCAGACTACCAGCGTCCGAGCAACGGAACGGGAAAGACTTCAGGAAAAGGACAGCACGGAAATGGCAAATATAGTCCCGCGACTGGCACGACGCCCGGCGCCGGCGCTGGCATGGGCACAAAGAGACAGGCCAGACAAGGTGTAATCAACACTAAATAAAACCCCTGTAGGTCGGCGCTCGGGCGCCGACCTACACTTTTTCAAAAAATGTTGCATCGATCAACCAAAAAGGAGAGAAAAATGAAACCAATGACATTGTTTCTTTGGCTTTTTGTTTTTATATCTACAATACAGGCGCAGGAACGACCCAAACCGCGCGGTTTTATCGATGTAAATCATGATGGAATCAATGATTGGTTTCGGGATGCCAACGGCGATGGCATCAACGATCTGAACAATCAATCTTATCATCATTCATTCCAATTTCTCGACGAAAATAAAGATGGAATCAACAATCTTTTCACAGATGAAGATGGCGATGGCGTCAATGATATCGATGCTCGCTATATCGACACAGACAAGGATGGAAGATGCGAAAACGTCGTCGATTTCAATCACGACTGGATAAATGATATCACGGGTTTGGTTTATAACCGCCGCGAATTAGGCGGACAACGTTACGGTTTCATTTTGGAAGAGAGCGGAAAACGACTCGAAAATTTCTCAGACAAAGATAAAAACGGTCAGGACGATCGCTTGGGCAACGCCGGTGAAATGATACAAGGTCGCATGGATCGCTTCATTGATTCGGATGGCGACGGCGTTTGCGATCAGCGCGGATTTAACCGACATCACAAACAGGGCGGACGGCAGAGGGGTAAAGAATGAATTTAGCCCGCGCATTTCGTATTTCGTACATCGTTCTGATTTCTGTTTCGTTTTCCTTTAGCCAGTGGAATCTCTATTTTGATACAATTGCCGGCCATGACGAAAACCTGATTCACACATACAACAAAATCGAAGACCAGATCATCATGCCTCAAATAGAATTATCTTATACTGGCAACCAATATGATGTTTACTACGACGGATCTTTCACTCAAGTCGTCAAGAATAGTCAATACAATAACGCCATTCACTCTGTGGGCATCGACTTTTTAAAGGATATAGATCACTTGCACCAGACTTTCGGTCTTGACTATGCAATCCGAACTAATCAGGAAGAGTACAATTACTTCGACTTTTGGGAAGTCGATGGATACTACCAGATATCATTGTCTCCCACGGATTGGAGCGCTCTAAAGGCGGGCGTTAACATGAATTACACCCATTTTCCTCAAGAAGAGGCGTGGGATCATTATGAAACAGGATTATCTCTCAACCAGAGATTCTTTTTACCTACGCGAAGCACGCTGATGCTTCGCCTGAATTATTTATACCGCAATTTCTCACCATACCGAACATACTCAGTCACTCAGAGAATCTCTATAGATGAACTTCCAACGCTTTGGCAAATCGTTGGGTCAGTTCGACTCGCACAATCCTTCGGCGAGCACTTCGGCGGCTACACCGAGTATGAATACCGACACAATCCATCAGAAGGAAATCCTTACCAAGCCGATCTGGTCATTTTCAGCCCGATCGACGATTACTTCGGATATTCGGGTTACCGCTGGAATAGTAATTTGAAGTGGAAAATTACCGGTGGGTTCTGGAGTAAAATCGATTTCACGCAATACCAAAATACCTATATAAACCGTCCGATTTATGCATACGACTTCGACGCTAAAATGTGGATTGCAGATACGGACGGAAATTATACTGTCATCGGCAATACGCGGGAAGACCACGGTCACATAACCGAAATATCCGCGGGATATAAACTGAACAACCTTAACGAAAAAGCTTCCTCTTTAGAACTTTCAGGCGCCGTAACTTTTTTCAACAACCGGTCGAACGATAAATATTTCGAGTACACAGACGTTTTATATGGCCTGAGGGTAAGTTATAATTTGCAATGGTAGCGATTTTATATAACACGCCAGATACAACCTCTGAATAATGTTTTCACCCCAAATGAGACGCCGTAAGTTTGGCGCCTTTTTGCTGCTTATCCGACGCAATAATTCTGTTTATATAGTTGGCAAGTTTTCTTAACTTCCGCCGTGAATTTGCATAAGGAGCATTTATGAAAAAGTACTTATCAACATTATTATTAATTGGAATATTTCTGGGATCGGCTCTCGGACAACAGATCGACGTCCTTAAGACGGTAATCGTTTCCGATGGTCAGACTCAGAGATTTACTTCTCCGCAGTTCAGCCCCAATGGCTCGAAAATCTTATTTTCGGAAGCGGGTTTTAAGGGATTATGGCTATATGATGTAAATCTAAAAATCATCGCCCAAATCAACGATTTACCCGGCGCCGGATACGAACCGGTTTTCACCCAAGACAGCAAGCAAATCGTTTTTCGGACGGATAATTACATCAAATACAAACGACATTCCTCGCTGGCGGTTCAGACGATTGCCGACAAACAGATCGACTATATTGCCAAAGACGTGCGCTTCATGTCTCCGGCGTCCGTTCTGGAAAACCAGACCGTGATTTACCGAAAAGACAAAGATATTGCGGCATATAACACAAGCCGGAAAGAAACACTTCAGGCGAAAGCCGCGCTGGAAACTTACGGCTATGTCGAAGACCAGAAAATCGTCCTCGTCGCTAATGGTGTTCGCAATGAGATGACGCCGATGGGCGAAGGCAATTATATCTGGTTCTCTCTATCGCCGGATAAAACGAAAATGCTGTTCACGGTCGCAGGCGGCGGAACATTCATCACTGATCTCGCCGGAAATGTGCTGGTCAAACTCGGTAAAGCTAACGCGCCCAAATGGTCGCCGGATGGCAAATGGATCTTATATATGCTCGATGAAGACGACGGACATACGATGACCACCTCAGACATCTGGGCTGTTACCAGTGACGGCGCACAGAATATTCAATTGACAAAGACTGCCACCGACATCGAAATGTACCCAGCATGGTCGCCTGCGATGGACAAGATCGTCTATGAAACCTTCGGTGGAAAAATCGCCTACATAAACATTGAGATTACAGACTGAGGTTAATCTATGAAAACAACATATAGAATACTCTTCGCTTTTACAATCGCATGGTCGTTTTTAACCGCACAGGATTTAACCGGATATAAATTCTGCATCGATCCCGGACACGGCGGACACGAATCCGACGACCGCAACATGGCTTACGCGAATTTCTGGGAATCCGAAAGCAATCTCAGCAAAGCCTTCCTTCTGGACTCATTGCTGACGCGCATGGGGGCGACGGTCGTCCTGACCCGCCATTACAACGGCGATACGGGAAGCGATAACGATCCAGGTCTATCCGAACGCGCAGCGGTTGCCAATCAATGCGGGGCAGACCATTTTCACTCAATCCACAGCAATGGATACGATGGTAAATCTAATTATACACTGATCCTTTATCCCGGAATCACCGGCGACCCAAGGATAAATGGAATTTCCGGTTATCCTTCCTGCCCGATCGAACTGACAATCGCCAACCAAATGGCAACTGAGATCAATGCGGCCAACCGCACAACATCCAAAACGACAGCCGGAGACTGGACATTTTACGGAACCGGCAGGCCTTATCTCGGCGTGTTCAGTCCGCTCGTCGTACCTGGATCATTGTCCGAAGGTTCGTTCCACGATTATCAGCCGGAAACCTGGCGTCTAAAGAGCAGCGCCTATCATCAGAACGAAGCTTGGGCGATTGCCCGCACTTTTTCATTAGTTTTCGACAGTTCTGATTTTTCCACACACAATTTGTCTGGTATTGTCCGGGATATGTATGAAAAAGTCAATTATACTTACCTCACATCAAATGACGCCTATAAACCAGTCAATAATATCACCATCACGCTGAATCCCAGCGGAAAAGTGTTTCATGGCGACGCGCAGAACAATGGTTACTTTCTATTCGATAGTCTTGAGGCGGGCACTTACGAACTCATCGCTACGGCGGAAGGATATTATCCGGACACGGCTTCTGTGACCATCGGTTCGTCCTTTTTCAATTTCAAAGACTTTAAATTGGTCTCCAATGTCCCGCCCTATATTGTATCATCCACTCCGACGGCAGGATTCGTCGATTTCCCGGCATGGAATCCGATCGTGATAACGTTTAGCCGTCCGATGGATACAACATTGACCAAAGCCGCCGTTTCAATCGTCCCGAGTATTCCTCTCAAATTCGCATGGACTGGAACGACTAAACTCAGTATCACGTCCGATAGTCTGGATTTTCTGACCGCTTATACCATAACGATCAAGAATTCGGCACTGGACATACTCGGGCATTCTTTGGACGGAAACCACGACGGCGTTGGCGGCGACGATTACAGCCTTTCATTTACGACCGGTCAGGAAGATATGGCCGCGCCGAAGATCGTTTCTATCTATCCAATCTATAATGCCGCCGGCATCGATCTTTATCCGATCATCAGCATCTATTTTGATGAGAAATTGGACACCGCATCATTAACTGATGGCTTTTTTCTCCTGTTGGATTATCCCGCAGGCGATACACTTCCCACAACGGTCAAACATTATTATGTCGGAGACCGGAGTGTCGTTCATATGTTCCCCAAAGAGACTTTGAAAGCCAACACAATTTACAAACCTCAGGTCTTATCCGGACTAAAGGATTTATTCGGAAATACTATGCTTTCCAAGAAACTGATGCGGTTCACTACTGGCACAAAAGGCTGGGCAGTTACATCTATCGATAATTTTGAAGCCGGTTTTACCGATAACTGGTGGACGCCTACCATGAGCGGCAGTACGACCGGCGTTCTCGACGATACGTCAACAGTCCGCGCGCTTACCGATTCGATTTACTTTTTCAGCGGGGCTGGACACGCTTCCATGAAACTTAAAGCCGGCTGGGATATGAGCGCCAGCGCTTGGTTGTTAAGGGAATATCTGTCCGGCGGCGCGCCCCGTAATGTAACATTTACAGCCACCAACATTCTGCAAGCCTATGTCTTTGGAGACAATAGTCGCACACTCTTCCGGTTCGCGGTAGACGATGGCAGTGGTTTTTCCGGCCACGAAGTCAGTCCATGGTACACGATCGACTGGATCGGCTGGAAATTAGTCAGCTGGGATATGACGAATGACACAACCGGCACATGGATTGGCAATGGCCCGCTGGACGGTACTCTGCGTTTTGATAGTTTCCAATTGTCCTATAATCCCGACGATGCATCAGCTACGAAAAGCTGTACCATCTACATCGACGAGTTGAGACATGTCAGCGTTCAAACGGTCAGCGCCATCTCCGAATCAACACCGCAGATGACTGAAACCTTTACCCTACATCAGAATTATCCCAATCCGTTCAATCCGACGACCACGATTGCGTTTACGTTACCTCGGGAGTCCAATGTGCGGATCGAGATATTTAACGTGCTTGGAGAAAAGGTGCGCACCCTGACGAACGAACATTACAACTCCGGTTACTGGTCGGTCAACTGGGACGGCACCAACGAAACCGGCTTGCAGGTTCCCACCGGCGTCTATTTTTACCGCATGATCACCAATATGGGCGTTCAGGTCAGGAATATGATGTTGGTAAAATAGAGAACAGAATCTATTCACCGCAGAGAACACAGAGAGATTTTATAGTAGAGTGTCTTGAGCAATAGGGTGTTTTGTTTTCGGGTATGGCGTTTCGGGCAAGTTTACTTATGACAAATAGTTTTGAAGCTGTCTTTCGTTCACTTCATCATAGAAACTTTCGCCTTTATTTCTATGGTCAAAGTATCTCACTGATCGGAACGTGGATACAGCGAATCGCCGTTCCTTGGTTGGTTTATAGTTTAACAGATTCCGCATTCTTGCTGGGCTTAGTTGGTTTTGCCGGTCAAATCCCAACATTTTTATTGACTCCTTTTGCCGGAGTTCTGGTTGACCGATGGAATCGCCGCACCATATTGATTACCACCCAAGTTTTGGCGATGATACAATCTCTACTTTTAGCCTTTCTATTTTTCGATAAATCTCTTGGGGTTTGGCATATTGTTTTTCTGAGTGTATTTCTGGGTTGTATCAACGCTTTCGACATGCCCGTGCGGCAGGCATTTATTGTCGATATGATAGAAAAAAGAGCGGATTTGGGAAATGCCATTGCGCTAAATTCCTCTATGGTAAACAGCGCGAGATGGATTGGACCTTCTATCGCAGGCGTACTCATTTCTCTTACGGGCGAAGGAATCTGTTTTCTTCTGAATGGGATCAGCTACATTTTTGTGATTGTTTTTCTTTTATTGATGAAAATTCCTCCACAAAAAGAAAATTCTCAAAACACGGACGTATTACAGGAGCTAAAAGAAGGGTTCAATTATACATTTGGGTTTACGCCAATTCGGTACATTATCTTTCTGCTTGCGCTAGTCAGTTTAATGGGAATGCCTTATACCGTGTTAATGCCTGTTTTTGCCAAGAACATCCTTCATGGCGGACCGCATACATTCGGTTTTTTGATGGGCGCTTCGGGTATAGGCGCTTTGGTTGGCGCTCTCTATATGGCGTCCAAAAAAGGCGTTTTAGGGCTGGGAAAAAATATCCCCCTGTTCTCGGCTGTTTTTGGCGTCGGACTTATTGCCTTTGCTTTATCTCGTTCTTTTCTATTTTCACTGATATTACTCCTGATAACTGCCTTTGGGATGTTAATACAAATGACGGCAAGCAATACTATTTTACAGACTATTACCGATGACGATAAACGTGGTCGCGTGATGAGTTTTTACACAATGGCTTTTATGGGAACCGTTCCTTTCGGAAGTTTGCTGGCGGGCGCATTGGCAAGTAGCGTTGGCGCGCCCAACACGCTGATAATCGGAGGCGTTACGATCATCATAGGCGCTGTTGTCTTTGCCAGAAAATTGCCTGAGTTAAGAAAGATGGTTCATCCTATTTATATTCGTTTGGGAATCGTCCCGGAAGTCGCTTCGGTCATTCAGACGGCAACAGAATTAACCAGCCCGCCGGAAGAATAGAAAGCGCGGGTTCACACAGAGAGAAGCCCTGAACTCGCGGGATTGAGATCGTTTTTGTTTCAACGAGTTATAAAGAAAAATCCCTGAATCACAATGCTAATTGAGACACAAGCCAGAAAACACGAACAAACGTATTCAGATGAGCATCGGAAACTATTTGGAGCGCACTACACTCCCGATTCTATATTGGATTATATCGTCCGCCGTTCTCTTCGTCCTTTGTTAGTATCTTCCGATAGTCTTCAGGACATCAGGGTATTGGATCTGGCTTGTGGGTCGTGACTTTTCCTACTCAAAGCGTTTGACATCCTAGCTGATTATTGGCGTGATACTTCCGGAAACTTTGGAAGAGAAGAAGCCAAGTACATCATAGAAAACTCACTCTATGGCATCGATATAGACGAACGAGCGGTAATGGAAACAAGAAAGCATCTTCTTGAAAAAGCATCTTTGTCTGAATCTGAAGTCCCTCAGATAACGAGCAATATTATTAGTGGCGATGCTCTTGCCTTAAAAAGCCCTCCCCTTCAGCTTGATCTGGAATACCACGCGAACAATGATACTAAAGTATCCCAATTTGCCAAACATTCGTTTCACTGTATTGTTGGCAATCCACCTTATATCAGAATCCAGAATACTTCTGCGGAAAAACGTGATTACTATACCTCAGCCTATCTGACAGCCTCCGGACGATTTGATATTTCAACCTTATTTATTGAATTGGCTGAACACCTTCTTAAAGATCAAGGTCGATTGGGTTTTATTGTATCAAATAAAATCCTAAGTACGTCGAGTGCAAAGCGATTGAGATCGTTTTTGATAAGCAACTTCGCTATTGAAGAGATTGTTGACCTGTCAGACACCAAGCTCTTTGACGCGGCTGTGCTGCCAATGATTCTCATAACGACACACACGCAGAAAAATAACAATAACATTGCTTATTCCTCAATCACAGAATCAAATAATCATATTGAAAACGCTATTCATACGGATGACATATTGGGATTGATAACAGAATCTCATATCCCATTTGAGGCAAACATCGAAATTACACAACGGATATTCCAAGTCCAGCGTTTCTATACCAATACACCATCAGCTCGGGCAAATGTATGGACATTCCACAACGAGCGAGAGAATAGGCTACTCTCAATGCTGAGACGCAATTCCGCCTGTACATTAGGTGAGATTTCTGAAAAGATAAGCGTTGGTTTGAAAACTACCGCCGATCAGATATTCATTAAGCCTATGACCCAAAATTTCATTAAGCAAAAAGGCTTCGAACCTGATGTTATCTTTCCCTTATTCGAAAGTCATAACATTGGACGTTGGAGATACTCTTGGAATGCGCGGCGTGATTTATATGTCCTATACCCGCATGCCGAGCAAGGTGGCAAAGTCGTCCCCATTAACCTTGAGGCTTATCCTCGTGTTAAAAAGTACCTCGAGGCTAATAAAACGCTATTAGAGGCGAGAACATATCTTGCTAAGAGTGACCGCCGGTGGTATGAAATATGGGTGCATCAATCACCGTCTGATTTTCGCCTGTTTTTTCCAAAGAATAAATTCCGTATCTTTGTTCTTGGGTAAGCTGTTTGTATGAATCCATTTGTGCTCCTCTCGTCCCGACTTATCGGGGCAGGCCAAATGGTACGGCAGCTTGCCCGCTTTTCCAAGTCCTTCTCGAGTTGCACTTATTAGTTGAATCCACGCATTATTAACTTCTTGAATTTAACTTTTATTGTAATCTACTGAATACCAGTCGATAATAGCATTTTTAGCAGCTATTTTTTTCCTTTAAGCCCCAATTTCCGGAAAGATGCCGCGTCGCCGGTGTAGGGAATCTTCAGAGCATCGGCGCCCAATTCGACCGCTATACAGGCAACGGCAATCAGAGCATCAGCCGTTTTATCGGCAGGAATTTGCTTGCCAACGACCATTGGTTCGATAATAACCGGCAGGCCGATTTCGATGTTAAAATTGTCCGTGATGAAATTCCGCTCTACAGCGTTTCGGCGGCTTTTATGCTGGATGACAGCACCGGCTATATCTTCCTGAATCGCTTTAGTGGGACAACCAGCACAGAAGTCGAGCAAGCTCTAAGAAGACTATCCGGCGAAGGTATGCAACGTCTGATCTTCGATCTGCGCGGCAACAGCGGCGGATTTCTCGAACAGGCCGTCGAAATCACCGATAAATTCATCGGCGGGCGACAGAAAATCGTCTACACCCAGGGCCGGATTTCCAGTGCCAACGAGGAGTTTTATTCTGGTCACGCCGAACCGTACGAAAACATCCCACTGGTTATTTTGATCAATCGCGGTTCCGCCAGCGCCAGTGAGATCGTCGCCGGTGCTGTTCAGGATCTTGATCGCGGCATCATTGTCGGCGAAACCAGTTTCGGCAAGGGTTTGGTACAGCGCCAGTATCCTCTGCGGGACGGCTCGGCTGTGCGGGTAACAGTAGCGCGCTATTACACTCCCAGCGGCCGGCTGATCCAGCGGCCTTACGACGGCAAAATCGAGGATTATTACGATACATTCAGCGAAGATAACCGCGACTCTCTTTTGGCAGTCAAAGATTCGCTCGAAAATCGTCCGTTATTCAAGACAACGAGCGGACGGACAGTTTACGGCGGCGGAGGAATTACACCGGATTACGCCGTTAAATACGATCGGGTTCTGAATAAAGAAACTTATAAACTCCTTGGTCACTCTTCGCGGGTCATCTTCGAATACGCGGCGGATTATGTGAAAAAGAATAAGGACCTGGCCAAAGATCGGAAGAATTTTTACCGCAAATACGAAGTAAGCAATAAAGACTTTGAGGCCTTTAAGAAGGCGGCCAAGGGAAAAATCAGCGATCTGGATCTGACTCAAATCGAAAAAGACAAGGAGTACCTGAAAATCCTAATCAAGGCCGAAATCGCGCGCAGCTATTGGGGCTATGATGAATACTACCGGATTTTGCGCCTGTCCGATAATCAGGTTTCGGCCGGCACTAAGTATTTAAGCGAAGCCCGTCAAATACTCCAAACCAGTCGCTAAACAATATCTTTACCGGTAAATACAGAACCTCTCCCAAAAGATTACCTAATAAATTGATAAAGTTCTGATTAATCAGGGTGTTTTAGTATAACAAGCGGCCCTGGACATTTCTCTGAAAATATAAGCGAACTTCGACACGAGGCATTTACCGGTAGCGTTTATTTCAACTATAAATGTAAATTTTGCTATCAAGAATATGAAAGATTATTCTATGACATCAAGAGAACGGGTTTTGGCGACGCTGAATCATGAACCGGTGGATCGGATTCCGGTCGATTTCGGCGGTCATCGTTCATCTGGCATCTTGGCGATAGCTTACGCCCGCCTGAAAAAATATCTCGGCATTCGCGCGGGTAATATCTATGTGTACGATTTGCCCCAGCAACTGGCAATCGTCGAACCGGCCGTTTTGGACGAACTCGGCATTGACATAATCGAAATGGGACGCGGCTTCCTGACCGACGACCGCGAATGGAAAGACTGGGTACTGTCGGACGGCACACCCTGTAAGATTCCAAATTACGTTCGTGTCGAGGAACGCGCCGGCGACTGGTATCTTCTGGCTATTGACGGCCGCGAGCTGGCCGTACGTAGGCACGGCAATCCTTTCATGGAGCAAATTCATTTTCCAATGGCTGGCCGCGACTTCGAGCACGAATCGTTCGACGATCTCGAGGAACAACTCAATTACACAGTGTGGAACGGCGCGGCGACTCCCGATGCCAGCTTTCCGCTCGATGGAAACGGCCTGCAGAAACTCGCCGACGGCGCCAGAAATTTGCGCAATTCGACCGACCGCGCCATCGTCGGACTTTTCGATGGAAGCCTATTCGAGATTCCGCAAAATCTCTTCCGGATGGAAAATTATTTTACTTACCTGGCGCTTTACCCGGAAGCCGTCCTGCGCCTGACCGAAAAATTATACGCCATTCACCTGCAGAAATTGGAAAAATGGCTGACCGCGGTCGGGCCTTATATCGATGTAATTTTATTCAGCGACGACTTTGGCACCCAGACCGGATTGTTTATCTCAAGGAACATGTTGCGCAAATTTTTCAAACCTTTTCAGCGCAGGCTCTTTAAGCGCGCCAGAGACTTGGCCGACGTAAAAATCATGCTCCACTCCTGCGGCGCTATCGAGCCTCTGCTTGACGATCTGATCGAGGCCGGTGTGGATGCCATTAATCCGGTGCAGATTTCCAGCGCCGGCATGGACCCGACCCTGCTGAAAGCCAAATATGGACAGCGGATTTGCTTCTGGGGCGGCGGCTGCGATCCACATCGGATTCTACCCCAATCAACTCCGCAGGAAGTCGCCGAACATGTCCGTCAACAGGTTGCCATTATGCGCCGGGGCGGCGGATTTGTCTTTCAGCAGACGCACAATATTATGCCCGACGCACGCCCCGAAAATATCGTCGCCATGTTCCGGGCAGTAAACCCAGTCAGCGGCTGAAACTGCTGATCAAATGTATCAGATTATCAACCGTATCTCATTTAACCTAGAATTCGAGATGCAAAAGTTTGCTAAGGTAAGGGTAAGTTTATAACGGCTTAGGAATAAGGTCGACCATAAACATTAATTATCCTATTGTCAAGTTCAGATTTTTCATTACTTTTTATTTTTCGCATCACTAAGCATTTTCTTACCGTTGCTTTCCCTCTGGCGTTGCACTTTTTAAAGTCTATAGCCAGAGGCAGAAAACTCGCGCCCGTGATCTCGCAGAGATCTTGGCAATTTCTATGTGACCGCTCCGCTCAGCCGCTCCACGATCCGAACAGCCTCATTGGCATCCTGACCGTAGCCATGGGCGCCGATTGAATCGGCGTAATTCTGGGTAACCGGCGCACCACCAATGACTACCCTCACAGTAGGATTGTTTTTATAATGCTCGACGACTTCCTTCATGTATAACATGGTCGTGGTCAAAAGCGCACTGCACATTATGATATCTATACCAGATCTTACAGCCTCATCGTATTTTTCCACACTGCAGTTCGTGCCGAGATCCATGACCTCATAACCGGCACCTTTCAGCATAATGACGACTAAGTTCTTGCCGATGTCATGCAGGTCGCCCTTGACAGTGCCGACTGCGACTTTGCCATTCTGCCCCCTTCAAAGCCGAATTTTTCCCAGTCGGCGCCGATCGTAAAAGCCTGCCCCGGCCCCATCCCAAAGCCCATCGGAAGCAGCAATCCCAGTCCCGCAAATAAATCCGGCCGCACCGTATAGATAAATACAAAACAGACCAGCAGGCCTATAATGCCCTGAATGATATAGATGGACAACATACTCAGTGAAAAACTGAGCGGACCCTTGCCCCACGAATTTTTCTCTCCGTGTAAACCAATAGATACAAACGTCAACGCCAACAGATGGTAGACATACAATCCCATTCTTTCTTCGGAAATCGGGATAATATTCAATATCTGAGTTCCCAGGATCAAACCAAGGAATCCAGCGATCAGGTTGTTTGGCACTAAATATTTCTGGAAGAACAAGCCATAACGCCGGAAGACCGTTCCGGCGATTAAAAAAACACTCATAAAAGAAAAATCAAGCACAATGTCCTTGAAATTCAGATTAAAATTCCACAGTTCCATACGATCCCCTTATGCGCTTATTGTTTTTAATAAATCTTCCGTTTCAATCGCCCGGTTTTTCACAAAGCCGGGGAAAAAAACAGCCGACTGCCAGTAAAATGTTCCGTACTTCAGAAACAATTTTTTGGTAATCGGAATATTAAACCTGCTAGGCTTGCTTGGTTTGATAATAACAGGCTCTAGGCGATTCGACCCTTCCCTGTTTTTTTCAGTTTGGCAATAGCTTTAGCGACTTCATCTTTGGAAATACCGGTTAAATCCACGATCTCGCCGGCTTGCGCTATTACGGCTAAAATTTCGGTTTCATAATTAGACTTTCATTATCTCCTCAGCTAATAAAAGGCCTTACCGAATTAACTGCTACGATTCGGTCGGAGGATTTGGCCGGTCTAAGGCTTCCGGGTCTTGCAAACGGCGCACCGTACCACGGGCTAGCACTCCGGCCTGATAACCATCCACGATCCGGTGATCGAAAGTTCCGGTCAGTGGCAACATATCCCGGATTACGACCTGATCATTGACCACAACCGGTTTTTTCTCAATCTTACCAATCGTGATAACCGCTGGAAGTTTACCCATCAGAAAAAGGGCTACCATGCCGATCTGTAAACCAAAAGTCCAGATATTGGTCAACATTATGCTGCCAAACGGATCGGGCGGTATTTTCAGGAACGGAAAAGAAAGCCCCATGTCGAAAATCCACCATTTGACGAACAGGAAAACCGGACGCCGAAAAGGCCAGGGTATGTTTCCAATGACATCCCGGGCTGCAAATGCGCCCTTTTCTTTCTCTCCACCGCGTTTCCTTTCGACTTCCTGTCGGACGATTTCACAGATTTCACTCACAGCCAAATGCAGACATTTTTTCAGAACCAGACCAGTCATAGAACTGCCGGCAACGTTTACTGTGACGAATATATTGACATCTTCACGGGCGATAACATGACAGTGCCGAACGAAGCAATTCATTTCCGGAATATCTTCATAAAGAGTACGGGCAAGTGCGGCTGCAACAAAATGGGTTATGGTTACTCGTACCCCGGCCTGTCTCTTGGTTTCGATATACTTTAGAATTTCCGTTACGTCAATTTAATACGTTCCGTAAATCCTACTGTCCTTGGGCGCTGCATAGGTTGCTATTGCCAGACAGCGCCAACTGGTTGTAAGGGCTTTTTTTTCTTTCAAACAATCCTCGTCACTTCTACCCCAATTCGCTCTTAATTTGAAACACGGAGACAAAAAAGCGAGATTTATTTGACCTTTCTCCTCATGACAATCAATATAGAAAATGGGTAATTGACTGTAGTTGCGCGACTTACGGACTAATGTCTAATCGGTAACGGTAAAATCTATCAGAGGCGTTTTTGAGTGGTTGGATCGAAATAATGAATTTTGTCCATATCAATCCAAATCTGACAGCAGCCGTCTGAATCCGGCTGAATAATCTGGCCAGCCCGGCTGACGATCACAGTTTTACCGGTTGTAAAATAGGCAATGACCTCGTTGCCAAGCGGCTCGGTCAGTTCCAGTTTCAATTTGATGGGAGCGCCCGCCGATGCGGTTTGAGCCAGATGAATATCTTCTGGCCGGATGCCCATTACAATTTCCCGGCCGATAAATTCTTCCAATTGTTGAGGATGATCGGTAGGGATCTGAATTTGGCACTGGCCTTCGTCAAGCAGCAGACCGTTTTCCATTTTTATGACACCATGTACAAAATTCATGCTGGGATTGCCGATAAAACCGGCTACGAATATATCGGCCGGTTTCCGATAGAGTTCCAGCGGTGAATCAACCTGATATACGAGCCCGTCTTTCATGACGGAAATCCGGTCGCCCATCGTCATAGCTTCGACCTGGTCATGAGTGACATAAACCATCGTAATCTTTAGTTGCTGATGCAGTTTCTTGATTTCCGTCCGCATCTGGAGGCGCAGCTTGGCATCCAGATTCGATAGTGGTTCGTCAAATAAAAAAACTTTGGGATTGCGGACGATGGCGCGGCCCAGGGCTACTCGCTGACTCTGACCTCCGGAGAGCTGCTTCGGCTTACGTTTTAAAAGGTTAGTTAATTCGAGAATTTCAGCGGTTTCTTTTACCCGCTTATCTATTTCACTTTTGGAGATATTGCGCAGTTTGAGACCAAACGCCATATTTTCATAGACCGTCATGTGCGGATAGAGCGCATAATTCTGAAACACCATGGCAATATCACGATCTTTTGGGGCAACATTATTGACTAATTTGCCATCAATATAAACTTCGCCTTCAGTGGCTTCCTCCAGGCCAGCGATTATCCGCAGCGTCGTCGACTTACCGCACCCGGACGGACCGACCAGTACATAAAATTCGCCGTCATTGATGGTCAGGTTCAGGTTTTTAATAACGGTGGTTTCCTTGCCGAAAACCTTGGTCAGATTCTTTAGTTCAATATTTGCCATTTCAGTCCTATCACGGTTAAGCGGTTAATCCGGCAGCGACATGCAATTTATCAATTTCTTCTTGATACTAAGCGGAAATTAATATAAACTTTTTACGTTCTAAAGTCAACAAATGACTTTATGAATTTTATCAATTTAGTAAGCAATGACTATAACAATGACAACTAATGAAAGAATCCGGCGGATGTTCGAACACCGCGAAGCCGACCGCATTCCGATTACGGATTCACCCTGGAGAACTACCATCGAACGCTGGCATCGCGAAGGATTATCGCCAAACCAGAGTTGGGTGGACTATTGCGGGATAGACCATGTCGAAAGGATTCGTGTCGACAATTCACCCCGTTTTCCCGAACTGGTAATCGAAGAAACCGAAGAATATAAGATATATACGACCAAATGGGGCGCCACGCAAAAAGAATGGAAGCATGTTCAGTCTTCCTCGGAATTTCTGGATGTCACGATTACCGATCCCGAAGCTATTACAATGGAAATGCAGCGGCTGATTCCGGTATTAAAAGAGTCCGGCGGTTACATATTTTCATCTGATCATTCGGTTCCCCCCAGTGTTAGTCTGGCCGATTTCCGAAGAATAATTGCACTAGCCAAGACTCTGGGAACCTACTAAACAATCAATATCCGGAAAAATACTCAATCGTATTCGTCTAAACATCGTCGATAATTCCAGATACAGAGTGAGATAAAAAAAATCCTTGCTATTTAGAAAAAAAGTGTATAATTTCAAGGTCGTAAAGTCATCTGATAACTTTATGACTTGACAAATCTCGAGGAGTAAAAATGCCAGTCCAGAGCCACCCGTCAATAAAATCCCGAATCCGCTGTCACATTCCTACCCGATCGGCGCCCGCGCTACTTCTTCCGTTAAATTCATTTAAAAACCCATAACCAGTGGAAATCATGAACAACATCACGCCCATTAACAAACAATCTCTGCCGGATACGATCGCCCGGGAAATCCGCAATTTCATCATTGATCGCAATTACCACAAAGGCGACCGGCTTCCGGCTACTGCCGAACTGGCCAAGTTATTTGGAGTTGGATTACCGACCTTACGCGAAGCTATTAAAAAACTGGAAACGATTGGCACCGTCGAGGTCAAACATGGTTCCGGCACGTATGTCGGTAAATATTTCGACCGCCTTTTCCTGCCGAATCCGATAGCCACATATGAGCCCCTGAAAAAGGCCAGATTGCTGGAATTGATCGATGCTCGCATCGCTATTGAAAGCCGTATCATTCATCTGGCAATACCCAATGTGGATGCTGAGCATTTAGCCCGAATCGAGCAATTGATGGCAAGAACCGAAAATTACCCGGATGATTATCTCAAATGCGCCCTGAATTATCTTGAAATCGAAAATATGATGCGGCAGGCGGCTAATAATACGATCCTGTTCGAAATCGTAATCGCGATAACCAATCTCTATTCCGAGGATCAATTGGAAATTCTGAATGCACATATGCCTCGCGAAAAAGACTATGAAATCCATCGCAATCTGCTCACAGCTCTCAAGACCGGCGATGAGAAGGAAGTCATCGAGCTCATGGAAACCCGCTTTAAAATCATCCGTGATATAATTGATCAGTATATGTGATTTTTGTCTGATATATTTTTTAGGGAGATGTTAAATGGGCCGGACATTAAATCGAATAATCTTCAGCAGTCAAACAATACTCCTGTTTACGGCATTTTCTTTTGCTGGTGTTACAGGAAAAATCCGGGGAATCGTGACTGACAAGAGTACGGGAGCGTCGCTGATCGGAGCGAATGTCATCTTGGATGGTACGGTATTCGGGGCCGCCACTGATCAGAATGGCGAGTATTTTATATTATCTGTTCCACCCGGAACATATTCTCTCAATTTTTCCATTATCGGTTACAAGAAAACGACGATGACTGACGTAAAAGTAATCATCGACCATACCACAGCGGTTAACGTAGAGCTGGAATCTCAGGCAATCAATCTGGGCGAAGAAGTCGTTGTAGTCGCCAAACGGCCGGTCATTCAAAAGGATATAACTAACAGTACCCAGTTCGTCGAGATGGAAGAATTGATGCAGCTGCCTTTCAGTGATGCCAAAGAAGCCCTGATGGTGCAAACGGGCGTTTTTATGGACCCGCTACCAGTCATAAGCGGGCCGAATGCGGCCGGACGGGGTGAAAACCGCTACTCGATCCGGGGCGGCGATCAGGGTGAAGTCAAATGGTTTATTGATGGAGTCCGCGTCGCTTCACTTTTTGAGGGTCGGGCCGACCGGGGCGGTTCTTTCACTAATATTAATATCTACTCCGTTCAGGAAGTCCAGATGATAACCTCCGGTTTTAATGCCGAATTTGGCGAGGCTCAATCCGGTATCGTCAACGTCGTGACAAAAGAGGGTAAGGAAAAACTGAATTTTTCACTCGACTATGAGTACGGTCTGTCCGGACAACATCATTCCGGTAATTATATTTATTCCCATCCGAGTTCTGGCAAATACCAGAATTGTGTTCGCGATATGTACGATGAATATAATGCCTGGCTGGCCTCTTTTGACAGCTCCACTCCGACCGCCGCGGATTCGGCGGCTTTCAGCGAATCCATGTCCGCCGCTGACGAAAAATGGTGGTCAAAATATCAAAAGGAATACCGCGACCACACCAACACTCCCAGTGATATCTGGTGGCTGAATTACGCATACAATTATCATAACGATTCTCTGGCGCTGGGAGAGATCGATCCGAACTGGATGACGGCTTATCGTAAGAAATACATCTATGATTATCGCAAGATACCGGATTATAATTTTTATTTCACGGTGGGCGGACCACTTTTCAAACTTGGTGATATCCGGAGTACCTTTTTTCTGGCCACCCAGCTTAAAAGCGAAGCCTACACCTTGCCGCATCCCCGAGATTCCCATGATATAACCAACCTGACCTATAATTTTGCCTTTCAGGTCAAATCAAACATGAAATTACGCCTGAGCGGATTTTATAATTTGGACGAGGGCACCACAATGCAGGAATACGGTCAGTTTGTCAATCAGGCTAAATATTACCGCGGCTGGGGTTCACTGCTCGATACAAAAAATATCGATGTCAATCTGTTCTGGGATCATATAATCTCCAATAAGATGAATTATGATCTGAAATTAAGCTACTACCTGACCGATATTAAGGAATACCCTGGCGAGTATACCGAATTGGGAAGCAGCTCCAATCCCGATATCTGGGGCTGGCAGCGCTACGACACTCTTTCCTACGATACCTATGTCGAGCCGTTCGATGCCTGGTCATTTATCTATGATCAGCATTGGCAAACCAGCGACTTGTCTTTGGTCGGCAGCTGGAAGTGGCAATGGAATTCCTATAATTTATTAAAAACCGGTTTCGAGTTTCGTTATAATAAAATCGCCGAACTGAAATCATATCGTTTTTCATCTTCTACTGACTGGACTGAATACCCTGAACTTTACATGAACCGCAGTTTAAATGAAACCTATTATCCCATTCAATTCGCGACCTACATCCAGAATAAAATGGAATTCGAAAGCATGATCCTGAATCTCGGGCTGCGCTATGATTATTTCAATGCCAACCGCAACTGGTTTGCCACCAACAATATTTACCAGTTCAGTGTCAATCCTAACTATGACGAGAGTCTTGATCCCGACGGGGATCAGGTTGATTCAAATGGTAATATTAAATATTCCTGGGAAAATGTCCTCAATCAACCGCGTGAAAAAACTGATTCCTATCATATGATCAGTCCGCGTCTGGGTGTATCGTTCCCAATCACTGAAAATACTTTATTGCATTTCAGCTACGGACATTTTTACCAGATGCCGCCCTTGGACCGGATGTTCGAACTCGGTTATCTGCGGTCCCAGTATCTGATCGATGCAATCGCCGCCGAAAATGCCGCTGCGGCAGCTGAAGGTCGCACCGCTAATCATGTTCCTTCGACTTCAGGTGATCCGGAGCGGGTAGTGTTTCTGACCGCTCAACCACTGAAGCCAGAACTGACCAAATCGTTCGAAGTCGGCATCAAACAAAATTTCGGGGACGTGGCTTCTCTGGAAGTCACGGCCTTTTACAAAGACCAGTTTGATAAAACCGATGCCCGTGCGCAATTATTCGATCGGCGAATCTACGGCTATAATCCTTTCACCGGGGAAACATCCGAAACTGTTTTTTACGTCAGTTCATTCCCGGGTGATTATGGAGATGCGCGCGGTGTTGAAATGACTTTCAGAACGCTGATGTCATCAAATTACACCTTAGATGTCAGTTATAGTTTCTCCAAATCTACCATCGGTCGCGCCAGCCCAGCCTACATTTACATTGATTCATCCGGAAATTATACTTATACCTGGGACAGCGACGTCAATAAACGTATTCCGGTTCAGAACACTTACAGTCGCCCGCACACTTTACGAACCAACCTGTTCCTGAAATATCCGAGTGATCTTCATATTCCGTTCCTTACACCGGTATTTAAAGGCACCAGCGCCAGTATTCTGTATCAATATGTCAGCGGCCAGACTTTTACCTACCTGGATGCCGACGATCCACCGGATACTTATGATAACTATCGCTTACCGCCCTATCAAACGGTTAATCTGCGTCTGGAAAAAGCCATTAATATCCGCAAAGACCAGCAGTTATTTGTCTATGTTCGTATCACCAACCTTTTTAACTGGAAATCTTTAATTTCTCTTGGCTCATCTTACTGGACAGAAAGTGACGATATTTTAGCCGATTATATCGAAAATGGTACGGTCACAACCGTTGATGAATATGGTTATGATATTTCCTGGCAGACCTATGCTCCGCCCCGCCGGATTTACTTTGGCCTAAAATATTGTTTTCGATGAGAACGGTGTAACGCGAAGGATCAGATTATGATAAGACCAATAATAAAAAGTATCTCCGCATTATCCATCCTAATTTTATTAAGTACAACTGGTTGGGCTCAGCGCATACCATCATTTGAAATTCATGATCGCGGCATTCTCTGGGAAACCATGAAAGACGACGGAACTATTGGCGCTCCCAATCCGACCAGTCGCTATCAGTTCTATCCCAGCATGGACTGGCCGGGCGGCCCCTCCGAACTTTCAACCAAAGATAATCAGCGATCTTACATGGTCGGCGCCGGCATCTGGGTCGGTTGGAAAAACAGCAGCGGTTCGATCATTTTCTCCGAAAACGGACCAATTTCTTCGGTCTATTACGGGACATTCGAAGAACTAGTCAAAATCGAAAACTATGTGGAAAATGACAATTACGATCCGAGCCTGCCGGAGCAGACAATTATCGCTCAATGGACCACTCCGGAAAATATTCACATCCGCCGCACCAGTAAAGCCTGGAGCTTCCCTGATATAAATAATTTCATCATCATAGATTATGTATTCACCAATCAAACCGGCGCTAAAATTAGCGACGCTTACTTCGGTTTCGTTTATCTGATCAGACCCAGTTATCAGGATGTTATGGTCCATAATGGCTGGGGCGATGAGCTCAGCCGTGAGGATGAATCGGTGGCGTATGATACTAGCCGGGCTCTGTTATATGCCTATGACAATTATATGGCCGACTATACTCAATATATGTGGGATTATGGCAACTGGTGGGACGATGTCGAGGAAATTCGTTCTCCGGGTTATGCCGGGTATACACTGCTGGGAGCCGACGCTGCCTCCGACAGCAGAGCTCAACCCGCTAACGTATTTTGGACCAGTTTAATCGTCAACAAGAGTAATAAATTTACCTTGAGGGGAACTGCAAGTGCTTCCGATCTCTACGCCTTTTTAACCGGCTCAAATAATTCGCTCCAATCCGATCCGGAAACTCATATTTCTCCTATCATGATTATGAGCTGTGGGCCATATGATCTCGAAGCCGCCGATTCTGTAAAAATCACGCTCGTCGAAGCTGTAGATGGCTTGCCATTGAAAGATTGTATCAATATCAAATACGATAAAGTAGCAGATACCCAAGCTAATTTACCACAAGGATTGGCACTCCTTCATGAAACCATCGATGACGCTCGTGTGCTTTATAATAATAACTGTCGGGTCACGGCCGTTCCACCGCCTTCACCTGAAATTGATATCGTGCCACTACCTTCCAGTCAGGAAATTTCCGTCAGCTGGGATCCTTATGAAACTGATTATCTGGATCCGCTCACCGGGCGGAATGATTTAAAGGAATATATCATTTATCGCAGTGAATACTCTTATAACGGACCCTGGACGACTAAAGTAAAAAGTATCAAGCCCGGGAATTCCATCTCAATAACTCGTTATTTTAATGCAGAAACCGGTCGTTGGCAATATAATGACAATACCATCAATCTGGGCGTCGGTTATTATTATGCCGTGACCGCTAAGGATAGCTCCGGTAATGAAAGCTGGCTGACCAACCGCAATTCCGAAGCCGTTCTGGCCGCCAGTTTTCCGGATTCAACCACGAAAAATGTCAAGGTTTTCCCTAATCCATTCCGCGAAAAATCCGGATTCCCGGCTACGGATGATGCCAATTCGATCGTCTGGACCAATTTGCCGGCCATATGCACGATCCGCATTTACACGTCCGCCGGAGAATTGGTCAAGACCCTTAAACACAATAATGCCGCTTCCGGTGAAGAGGTTTGGGACCAGCTGACTGACTCCCGCCAGCGGACGGCGCCGGGCATTTATTTCTGGACGGTGGAATCAAGCGTCGGGAATGCCAAAGGTTCGTTAATCCTGATCAAATAAAGGTGATGCGCATGCAAAGAATATTCCTAATTATATCAATCACGGCGATCCTGACAATTGAAACACAGGCTCAATTTGATTACGGATTCGATTTTTCCAAAGCCGGCAGCGCCGGACTACAATTTCTGAAGATCGGTGTAGGTGCCCGGGAAGCTTCTATGGGTGAAGCCTTTACCAGTCTGTCCGAAGGTGTCAATTCGGTTTTTTGGAATATCGCCGGTATTGGTTTCCTTACCCGGACAGCCGTAACTTTTTCACATAGTAACTGGCTGGTGGAAAGCAGTCACGATGCTTGCGCGATTGCAATTCCGATTCGCTCAATCGTAGTCGGAGTCAGTGCGATCAGTTTTCGGATTCAGGACTTCGAAGAAACAACTGTATCCGCTCCTAACGGAACCGGAAATATGATCCGCGCCGGCGATTATATGCTGGCTCTGGCCGTCGCCCGGCGCTTTACCGATAAACTGACGATCGGTCTGCAAATAAAATATGCCGAGGAGATTCTGGATAACTACAATTATGGCAACGTCTTATTCGACATCGGCACAATTTACCGGACCGGATTCCGCGATCTGAAACTGGCTTTCGCTCTGCAGCATTTCGGCCCGGACAAGGTTTTAGCCGAACAACAATTCCGTATGCCTTTGCTATTTAGAGTCGGCGCTAGTGATAATATTTTTAACACCCGGACCCAACGCCTGACAGTTTCCGGAGAATTATTGCATCCGACCGACGCCAACGAGTATTTCTGTATCGGTCTGGAATATGAGTTTTTAAAAATGCTGGCCCTGCGCGGCGGTTATCGGACCAACGATTTCGAACATTATCTGACCACCGGATTCGGGTTGAAATTGCCCAATATTGGTTATTTTGGAACTAACTTCGACTATGCCTATGTTTCCTACGGCGATGTATTTGAAACAACGCATCGTTTTACACTCGGGATGTCTTTTTAGAGTAATAATGAGATTTAGAACTACCGGACAGAATATTTCCAATTTGATTCAGAGTGTGGGCCTGACTGGCGGCATGTTGCTCCTTACTCTCATACTGGCTCGGTGTAAATTCACTTCCGTTCAGCAGCCTGCCGGAGCTAAAACCGGCGATACAATTGCCGTTTATCTGACTGTCAAAGAAGAT
The DNA here is from genome assembly GCA_002774355.1 of Candidatus Marinimicrobia bacterium CG08_land_8_20_14_0_20_45_22. Lineage (NCBI taxonomy): Bacteria > Pseudomonadati > Fidelibacterota > Fidelibacterota bacterium CG08_land_8_20_14_0_20_45_22. The sequence continues at coordinate 23,658 of PEYN01000072.1, forward strand.
TACGCCGAAACCACCAACGCCCATAAAGGCTTGATCGGGGTACTGGTTCCCGAAGACTGGACCTTTATTTCCGGCACCTATTCCAGCTCGGTCGGAAGTGGAAATTTGGAGTATTCCTCCAACTGGACCGATTCAGCCGAAATATATTATCCGGTCGGCGAATACGGGGATAATCTGAAGTGGATTGTGGTTCTTTCCGATTCCGGCTATATGTATTCCGATTTGCCCTCCGCGGATGTTACTTTGTTACTCAATACCGGAACGCTGGAAGGTTGTTTCAAAATGGCCTATATCGCCACCAAAGCTACCACCGGGCTTTTGGGAACCGGCTGGACGGCCTTTTCATATCCGCATGCAATTGGGATTCCCGATTCGACCGCCTGCGAAGGTTCCGATACGACCACCCTGAAAACGGAACGGGCTCCAGACTGGGATGATTTATTCAATCGCACCTCTGGCTGGACCGGAGCGGATGGCATTTATTCCATCCCGCTATCGGGTTGTGACATATTTAGAGATGACAGTCTGCAGAAAACTTTATTTCTGTTCAGCGATACCTTCATCGGTAGCGTTAACTCGGAAGGGAAACGGGTTAATTCCAAGCTTGTAAATAATACTTTGGCATTGCTAACCGGCTATGAACCATCCGATGAAAAGACCGAGTTTACCTGGGGAGAGACCGCCAGTGGCACTCCAACGGCTGTATTTATCCCGGATACTCCTGAGTCTGCCTCCGGGGATTGGTATTGGTTAATGGATGGCATTGCGATTGGCGACACCGTTTACATTTACGGTATGCGCCTCAGCCCGAGTTCCACCAGTTCGCTGGGCTGGGAAATATCCGGAGTAGCCCTGATTTCATTTGCCGTTGACGACGATTTCAATATCTTCGACGTCAAACAGGTCGATACGCCTTTTCTCTATAACGCCTCAGACGGAACGCAGACAATCATTGGCCAGGCGATTATGCCAATGACGGAAGAATCTGGCAATCCGAACGCGGACGGCTTTCTGTATGTTTATGGGCCGCGCAGTGGGAGCGTAAGCCGGGAAATGGTCGTCTCCAGAGTTTTACCGCAAAATATCACCGATTTTTCGCAGTATCGCTACTGGAATGGCAACGACTGGGTAGCCGACATTGCCGAATGTGAAGCCTTAACCAATTCCATCTCAATGGAATTCAGCGTAACGCCTCTCGCAGACGGACGCTATATCTGTGTCTTCCAGCTGAACACCGTCAGTCGCAGTGTGGCGGTCAGATTCGGTGATAGCCCAACCGGACCGTTTGGCTATTATCAGCTTATCTGGGATTGTACGGAGAGCGACTCGAACCCCAATATCATCATGTATAATGCCAAAGCCCATCCGCATCTGTCGAATCACGGCGAACTGCTGATCAGTTATAATGTCAATTCCTTCAATTACGATTCGTTTACCTATGTGGACATTTACCGTCCGCGGTTCATTACCCTGACCTACGACGACCAAAGCGGAGTAATTTATTGCCACTCAAAAGTTGTCCCGGAACAGTACACTTTATTACAGAATTACCCCAATCCCTTTAACGCCACCACCCGGCTTACCTATCAACTTAGTCAGACATCTGACATTACTTTAAATATTTATGATTTGACCGGTCGACTGGTCCGCACTCTGGTTCAAAATCGCGCCGCCGCCGGAACGTACCAGGTTTTCTGGAACGGTGTTGATAGCATTGGCCGGCCGCTTCCGAGCGGGATTTATTTTGCCCGAATCCAAATCCAGACGACCAACCGGCAGATGTTAACCGAAACCTGTAAGCTAATGCTGTTAAAATGAAAGTGAAAACCGCCAAAATAATGAACTACCCCGAAGCAAGCTTCGAGGAATTCTCTCGATTAAAAACATCCGTAATGACCGCCCTGGCCATTGGAGCTGCCATCATCCTTTTTTACCCACGCAGCCAGGCCCGGCCTACCGACCAACGTACGATTTCCTTCTGGAGTTGCAGCGGGCAGAAAGAAGATGTGCCTTTCATCGTAACCGCATTCAACGCCGCCCAGGATTCGATTCGCGTCCTGTCCAATGCCATTCCCTGGCAGGAACAGGAGAAAAAAGTGCTGACGGCCATTCTGAGCGATAACCCACCGGATGCAGTTTCCCAGTTTATTCCGATTGTCAAATGGGCTTCGCGCATGGCACTGATGCCACTGGATGAACTGATTGCCCGGGATGACTTTGATACAGCAGCATTTTACCCGGCGTTGTGGCAGGAAATGAAATGGCTGGGTCACGTCTTTGGGATTCCGGTCAGTTCTGCTTCCTTTGCCTTCTTTTATAACAAAAAACTTTTTCGAGAAGCCGGTCTTGATCCGGAACGTCCGCCGAAAACCTGGGACGAAGTGGCTGCATACACGAAAAAACTGACGCGCTATGATGCTTCGGGAAATATCATTCAGATGGGCTTTTATCCCTTCTATAAATCGGCGCTGACAGCTTCGCAAAACTCACCATCTACACCTCTAATAATTGCCTGGGAGAAGGGAGCCTCCTTTCTCAGTGCTGATGGCAAACGGGTAACGCTAATCAACCCGCAATATGTGGAAGCTCTGGAATGGCTGCTGGATTTCACTAAGCCTTATCCCGTGGAAAAAATGGAAGCCTTTTCCGCCGGGTTCGGATACGGCGATCAGCACGCTTTCACCTCCGAAAAGGTTGCGATGATGATACTTCCGGATATCTTTCCTGATTATATCCGCCATCACGCACCAGAACTGGATTACGGCATCGCGCTGACTCCGACCTTTCCGGGTTGTCCGATTGCCTCGTCGTCAGGATGCTGGTGGCTGGCAATTCCCCGGGGGTGCAAAGACCCAGAAGCCGCCTGGGAATTCATTAAGTTCGCCGCTAGTAAAAAAGTGCAATTAGACGCCTATAGCGTGATGGACCAAAATCTGTTTCCCGCCAACCGGCTGGCTACTGCCGATTCAATTTTTCTGCGGGATGGTAAGATGCAGATTTTCGTAACGCACCTGGAACACGCTCAGTCGCCGACGATCGTTCCGATGGCGCACGATGTCTTCTGGCGCGAATTTTACACAGCCCAGGAACTGATCGTCTACGGTAACCAGTCAATTGAAAAGGCCCTCGGCACGGCTCAGACCATTATCCAGCATGAATTGGACAAGGCCCTGACCTATGACGAATATGTCCGTAGCAAAATGAAATTTTTCGATGAATAAGAAGATGCAGAAAACGACGAAAAATCCTCTCTACAAAAAGCAAGCCTGGCTCGGCTACCTTTTCGTGGCGCCCTGGATAATAGGATTCCTGGTTTTCGGCCTGTACCCGATTGTGATGTCTTTTTATTACAGCCTTTGCCAGTATGATGTCCTGCGGATTCCCCAGTTTATCGGCATGGGAAATTATCGGGAGTTATTGTTTGAAGACCCATATTTCTGGAAATCGGCCTGGAATACAGCGTTTTATACTTTTATCCGGACGCCATTGGTGGTTATTGGGTCGTTGCTGCTGGCTGTTCTTGTTAATAATGCCATGAAGGGGATCAAGATTTTCCGGACGATCTTTTTCATTCCATCAATTATTACCGGTGTGGTGTTGTCCGCCCTATGGCTCTGGCTGCTGAATCCCCAATACGGGCTGATCAATTCCATTCTCGCCTTTTTCGGTTTGCCTGGACCGCTCTGGCTGCAAAGTCCGCACTGGTCCAAACCGTCAATTATTCTGATGAGCTTGTGGTCAATTGGCGGCGGACGCATGCTGGTATTTCTGGCAGCTCTTCAGGGCATTCCCAAAGCGCTCTACGAAGTGGTGGATATCGACGGTGGCGGCTGGTGGAAAAAATTTCGGTATATAACGGTTCCAATGGTATCGCCGGTGATCTTTCTCTGGACGGTCCTGGAAGTAATCTTTTCCTTTCAGGTATTTACAGAGGCCTATGTTATGACCAAAGGCGGACCGATGAATTCCACCCTGTTCTATAATCTGTATCTCTATTATAAAGCCTTTGATGATTTCAGCATGGGCTACGCTTCGGCGCTGGCCTGGTTGCTGATGGTGATCATCCTGGTGGTTACGCTGATTCAGTTTATCGTTGGTAAAAAAGTCGTCTATTACGAGGGGGCCTGAGCAGTATGAAGCCGATCCGGCCGACGACAGTCCGAACATTTCTGGCGTATCTGCTTCTAGTAGCGGTTTCACTTGTTCTGATCATGCCCTTTGTCTGGATTATCTCGACTTCCCTGAAGGGCAACGAATCGATTTTTGCCATACCCCCGAAATGGATTCCGGAAACGCTGCATTGGGAAAATTATGCCAAGGTCTTTACCCAGATGCCCTTTTTTACCTACATGAGAAATTCAGTATTTATCTCCGTGGTGGTGATTCTCGGCACCGTGCTGTCCAGTTCGCTGGTGGCTTACGCCTTTGCCTGTCTGAAATGGCCGGGTCGGGATGGGCTCTTTATCTTTGTGCTGGGCACCATGATGCTGCCCATGCAGGTAACGATGATTCCGGTGTTTGTGCTGTTCAAACAGTTTGGTTGGCTGAATACCTTCAAACCGCTGATTGTCCCAGCATTTTTTGGCGGTGGTGCGTTCAATATATTCCTGTTAAGGCAGTTTTTTCTGACAATACCTAAAGAACTGTTTGAAGCAGCTCGCATCGATGGCTGTTCTGAATGGCGGATTTACTGGAAAATTGTTTTGCCCCTGGCGAAACCGGCGCTGGCCACGGTGGCGATTTTGACATTCATGATGACCTGGAACGATTTTCTGGGACCCTTGATTTATTTATCTGATAAACTGAAAGGAACCCTGGCGCTGGGACTGGCCATGTTTGTCGGTCAGTACCAGACGGAGTGGGGAGTGTTGATGGCGGCCTCCGTGCTGGTAATGCTGCCGGTGATTTTTCTGTTTTTCCTGTTTCAGAAATATTTCATTCGCGGTTTTATGATGAGCGGCATCAAAGGTTAACAGAATGAAGAAAAGACTTTCAATATCTATTTTGCTCTGGAGTATTCTGCTGGGATTTTCGGTAATACCCGAGGCTTTACCGCTGCAATTGTCTGCCAACGGCACAATTCCGGCCTGGCTGGTGGCCGGACCATTCAATCTGGAATTTCTCGGCTTTGGGGCTTTTGCCGATTCGATTTTGCTCGATGAAACCCAACTCCAGCCGGCCATTGGAAAAACTGAAATCAGCGATCTGACCCAAAGTAAAACTACGACCTGGCAATATCAGGCATCCAATCCGGGCGGATATGTTGATCTGAGCACCGCCATCGGCTGGGCTATTCCCGGTCGCGGAACCGAAAAAATCTGGTGGGGAAAAGCCGGTCTGGCAGCCACCTACCTGTATAGCCCAACCGAAATTGATGCCTTTTTGCTGACCGGCAGCAATTCCCGCTTAAAAATCACTTTGAATAATCAGGAAATATTCCGGCATTGGAGTGACCGCAATGCTCAGGCCGACGCCGACACCATAGCCATTAATCTTAAAAAAGGCGCTAATCTGTTGGTTCTGACGGTCACGAATTCTCATTCTAATTTATACCCATTCCTCTTCGGCGGACTGGATTTGAAGTGGGGATTTTATGCCCGTTTGACCGATCGTAATCTCCAGCCTTTACAAAATATCGAAGCGCGACTCGCGAAAACCGAAAACCTACTCGACTTTGAACTGACTCCAACCATTTACTTTAAAAAAGGTAATGCCGGCCAATTATTACAGCGGCTCGATCTGGTCATCACGGCCTCGGATGCTCAAACTGAGCCGTTTGATTTCTCTATCAAGATTAACAAGAAAACCTACTCGTTTACGTTATCCCAAATCCCGGCCGGAATCAGTCGCCGAGAAGTATATATTGACGAACCGGCCACGGATATTAAAGCCAGTTGCCTTCTGAAATCCGGCACGCGAAAAATCGGCAAAACCGTCAATCTGACCCGGCAGCAACACTATCAGGTCTACCTGAACCTGATCTCGCACATGGATATCGGATACACCAACACTCAACCGGTCGTCGCCGAGCGGCATATTCAGACGCTAGATGACGTCATAGACTATTGCGACCGATATCCGGATTTCAAATGGACGGTCGAAACAACCTGGATTCTCGAGAAATACCGCGAAACCCGTTCTACAGCCCGGTTTCAAAAACTGATGGACCTGATAAAATCCGGCCGCATTGCGGTTTCGCCGATCTATTCCAATCCATATACCGGAATTATCAGCTACCCGGAAATGACCCGTTCGTTCGACCTGGCTAAAAAACTTGCCGATGAATTCGGGATTTCCTTTCAAGCCGCGATTGTCAATGATCTGCCCGGTTTGTCCTGGATTATTCCGCAGGTTTTAAACCAGGCTGGAGCGTCCTTTTTAGTTTGCGGTATCAATGATTTTTACGAAAAATACGCCGTGCGGAAAAATATCCCGAAAGTCTTTTACTGGGAAGGCGCCGATCACAGCAAGGTCTTAACCTATTTGACGAATGCCTACAACGAAGGCTTAATTTACGGTTTTGAAAAAGACACAACCGGCCTGGAAATCGGTTTATGGCAAAACCTCAAACAACTAAAGGCTTCCGGATATACCTTCGACCTCGTTTATCTGAATGCAGCCGTTAATGATAACAGTGGTATTCCCAAGTCTCAATTCGAAGCCGCGCAACATTGGAATCAGGTTTATGAATTCCCAAAAATTATTATCTCAAACCTGAACCAGTTTGCAACCGACTTTTCGGCTAAATATTCCGATGGTATTCCGACTCTGCGAGGCGACTGGACTTCCACCTGGGACATTCTTTATCAGAGCGAGCCGGAACTCTTTATCAATCATCGCGCCATACAGCAAAAATTAATTTCAGCCGAAAAACTGACTACTCTCGACTGGTTGCTGAATCCGGAGGTGCTACCGGAAGAAAAAGAACTTTCAGAAGCGTATCGGTCTACCCTGAATTTTGCCGGACACGGTTCCGGTTTGGAATACAGCTACGGTTCCGCCGAGGAGAATCAGTGGGCGATGGCCAACCGCGTGGGCAATATCAGCTTAGCCGAGTTGTTGGCTGAGGAGGTTTTGGAACGTAGTCTCTACCGTTTTTGCGTACCCCATTTCGCATTCGAAGCCAACGGCCTGCTGGTTTTCAATACCCTAAGCTGGAAAAGAGATGTGCCTGTGACCATTCAATTGCCGCATCTGAATCAAACCGTTTATCAGATCGTTGATCTTACCAATGGCCAGGTCGTTCCCAGTTATCAGAAAAACAACGAGGTCTTTTTCATTGCCCGTTCGATGCCGTCGCTGGGCTATCGTAAATATGAATTTGTACCCGGAGAATTGCTTCATGATTCCCCGGATTTAGTTTCAACATCAAATTCGGTTGAAAATAAATTCTATCGCCTTGATTTCGACCCGGAATCCGGACAAATTCTGTCGGTAACCGATAAAAAAAGCAGACACGCAATCGCCGACGAGCGCTTCAACCAACTGCTCTGCGAGAAAAATCTCGGTAAAGTCGCGTCAATTCTGACAGCCGCTACGACACAGGTAACGGTCCGGGATGAACGCCCTGTGCGTTTGGTCCTGGATATTCGGCGCCCCGGATTTCTACTGGAAAATGTTCAGTACATTTTATGGAGTAAGATAGACAGGATCGACATCGAATTTTCGATTGACGTCAGTCGCCTTGGAAATACGGAAGTCATCGAAGAATACGAACTGGCTTTTCCTTTTCTTCTCAAACAGCCCAAGACAATGCTCGAAATCATTGGCGGTTTTTTGAATCCCGAAACGGATTGCCTGCCGAGTAAACTAAACTCCAGCTTTTCGATTCGCCGGAGCGTGGCTCTTTCCGACCAACAAACAACTGTGTCCTGGGCGGCTCTTGATAGTCGGATTATCGCTCTTAAAAAATTCGGGCAGGACAGCCAGCCGGTATTGTATTCCAACTTCATCAACAATTTCCCACAAAACTGGAATCGTCACCAGATTACCGAAGGTCTTTTGAAAACGCGATTCGCTGTAACCGCTCAGGACGGCCAGTTTAATCCCGGTTTCACCGCCCGGTTTGGTTGGGAAGCGGCTACGCCGGCTGTCACAATGCGGGCTCCGCTTTCGCACAAAGATCCACAGGAAAATTTTCTTTCTATCAACAGACAGGAAGTCATTTTATTAGCGCTTAAAACTGATTATAAAAATGGCGATCTAATCTTGGAATTACTCAACGTCGATCCGCAAAATGCCGTAACTGTAAACGTCGCATCCGATTTATTTAAAGGCAAGAACGCCTTCAGTGCCAATATTCTCGGCAAAAAACTCCAGCCGTTGCAAAAGCTGGGCGGTGCCTTGATTGTCAATATCAAACCCAATGAATTATTGCCTATCATATTAACCAATGAAAGATAAAATGTTCGCATTATCAACCACAAATAACCAAACCAAAGGAGGTTTTATGAAAATGAAAGATAAAATGTTCGC
>PEYN01000073.1 GCA_002774355.1 Candidatus Marinimicrobia bacterium CG08_land_8_20_14_0_20_45_22
TTTGATCGCTTTCAGCAATGTGTCGTTCACGACGTCGTTAAAACGTTCCACCAGCGTCAATAAAATATCATCGGCGATTTCTGAGTTGCTGAAGTCATAAGTATCTGGAAAAAGGTAACCTTCGAGACTCGGCGCGTGAACATTCATATCTTTTGTAAAAGCCGCGTCGTTTACTTTTCGCATAAATTCGAGCGAATCCAGACCAATCTGCCGATTTAACAATGCCGCGATATTTCTCGCCTGATATCCTTCCGGAATCGTGATTCGGACGGTTTGAATAGTGTTATCGGACAACGTTCTAACCAAACTGAGATACGTTCGATTATCAGAGAAGCGATACCGCCCTGCACGTAGAGATTTGCTTCGAAACATCAATTTGGCGGCGAGAATAAAACCTCGCGGATAGTCGATAATCCGCTTCTCGGCAAGCAAATTCGCGATTCCGGAAAGACTTGTTCCCTTTGGAATCGTGATGACCTTCCGGGCATTTTCCGTGTAAACAGGCAAATTGAGAACGGTAAAACCGGCGGCAAGTAGCATGACAAGCACGATCGCAATAACCGATAATATTGCCTTATTTTGGGTGGTTTGGCGTTTAAACAATTTACGTTTCAGCTGTTTTCTTAAAGCAGTCAAATTATGATTCATATTTACGGGGATTTAAGTCCGAAAAGGCATTGGAATAAATGTAAGAATAAAAATTGCTAATGCAATAATACCAATGGTGATTTCACGACGGGAAAGCGGCGTATGATCGTCAATTATCGGCGGGTGCTTGACGCGAATGAGAAAAAAGACGAGCGCCGCCCAAACGATCCAGTTGGCAGAAAAAATTCCCAGAATCAATATAGCGACAAGCGAACCGTACGCAACTTTTGGATACCAATCACCCAAAAGCGCAAAGGCGATATGACCGCCATCCAATTGTCCGATTGGCAACAAATTCAGCATTGTGACAAGCATTCCGATCCAAGCCGCGAAGGCGACCGGATGCAACATGATATCTTGCACTTCGGTCAATCCGGGATAGAGAATAGCCGTGGCAATTTTCATTAAAAGAGAATCACCCAGTTGAATGCCGCCAGCGTTAGCAATGTTGGTCACAGTCGAAAGTGACAATCCGATGAACAAAGCCGGTAGTGCAACAATAAATCCCGCAAACGGACCAGAGGCGCCGATTTCGACTAACGCCAGTCGATTTCGGACCGGCGAACGCATTTTGATAAACGCGCCGAACGTTCCGATGAGTGTTGGCGCCGGAATGAAATAAGGCAATGTCGCATCGACGTGATGTTTCTTCGCAGTTAAAAAATGTCCCATCTCATGTACGCCGAGGATCAGCATCAACGTCACGGAAAAAGGAATCCCTTTCCAAATCTGAGTAAAATTCTTGAACGGACTGACGCCTTCCATCATTGCGCCAGCGAGAATTGTCGTGACAATTGTCGCCAGAAACAAGGTCAAATGAATCGAAGGTCTTTTAGCCGATTTGATGACCGGTCTAACGATAAAAACATCGATACCGTCCGACGATTTTCTTTGTATGGAACGAACAAGACGTCTCGATCGTCTTCTTGCTTCTCTCAGTGTGACGCCGGAAAAGAGGAACCCTTCTATTAACAAGGTTTTGCCTTGGTCGCGAGCCCGGATGATTTGCATCCACTGTCCAAGGTGGAAAATTATTTCCTGTCGTTTATTTTCGTCCATACATCCTGTTATGTACCAATCATCAAATTGACTTTGGAAACTTACAATTCAAAGGACAGGAAATCAAAGGTAAAATATTCGAATTCTTCTGTTGCTACAATAGTCGGGGTTTTCGGCGACTATCTGAACGAATAAGAGCCGATCAGTGACCGGCTCTTTTAATATTATCGAGAGGCAAATGGAAGTTTAGTTTTTCTTCAATCCCTCAGACTTCACAACTGGACATTCACTCCTAATCACATCTTTTCTTATCGAAACCTTTACCTTCCACATTATCTTTTCTGTCATGCATGGGACGATCTTCCCTGTCAAACGGTTTTCTCCTCATCGGCGGTCTCATTTCACCTTTCATGCCACCTCCTTTGTGTCCCATGTGTTTGATAAAAATCTTCTTCTGATCGGGCGTCAATTTATCCATGACAGCGAACTGATGGTCAACGTGCAATTGATCGACTTTCAGCTCAATTTTGCTGATTTTGTCCAATTGAGTCTTGATTTTTTCTTTGGCAGGATTGTCATCTTTATAGAGTTTTAAAAGATCGAGATTCTCTCTCTTGAGTTCGGCTCTGATCGTGACCATTTCTTTTTGCTGATCGATCCTGAGTTTTTCGATGTCGCTCTTTTGTTGATCGGTGAGTTTTAATTCAGCCAACGCTCCGCCATTTTTATGGTAACTGCCTTGAGCGAACGAAAACGATGCGAAGATCGCTATGACAAACAGAAGCATTCCAATTTTACCCATGACTTTCATACAATTTCCTTTCATTCGATATTCAGCGAGGGTGTCGCCTTTTTTGAAGTTATGTTCAATTTTCAAAACACATGCATTTAGACGCCAGAAAATGATGAAAGGTTAACTTTGAAAAAAATTTGCCGATTTTACCGAAGGACAATGAATTTTCGCCGGATCATGTCAGTTCCTTGCTTAAGGAACAGGAAATAAATCCCGGAGGAGACGCATTTGCCCAAATGGTCTTTTCCATCCCAATATGTCACATTCAACCCAACGTTGCTGGAAGAAAACGGAAACGCTCGAATTTCATATCCCCTGATGTCGAAAATCTTCAACTCCGCAGGATGATCGTTCGGCAACCGAATAGGAATAGCTAATTGACTATTTCTTGAAATGATAAACGGATTGGGCATCGGCGATAAAATGGTCAATTTTCCAAGCTTCGTATGCAGATCACCTGAATATGTCAAATTCATATTGAGCGTATCAACACCGTCAAAAAAACCAAACGGTAAAATCCGATCGCTCAGCGCTTCCCGATCGAGAAAAACCTCGACAGAAACTGTATCGTTTTTCCCAACAACACCAGACGCGGGTGAAAAGTACAAAACAGGCGACTGCGAGGTAAATTTATACTCCGACTCGCCAATTCCGATATTAAAAAGAGTCATCTGTAGACGACCGATCTGATTTGAAAAATCCGTAGCGGCTGGAATTACGACAGCCTGTGATTTTTCATAATTACGTTGAAGAACAGATAAGAATAGCGTATCCGAACCGCCATTTGATTGAATCGGAATAGTGAATTCGTTAATACCGGTCGGCAAAATATTTCGATCGATGCTTATATCGACCGATTGACAGGAAGTCGTCACGACACCTTCATCCGGTTCGACGGTAAGCCATGTTGGCACATCGGCGGCGATTTCCCATTCCAAAGCCTGTGTTCCACCGTTTCGCACTGTGAAACTGCCCGAATAATCATTTTGCCACAAATAAAGTGAATCCGGCTCAATTGAAATTTCCGGCGGTAAATTCAATGGTTCACTGACTATCGCTCGGATATGCCAGTCACCTGTCAGCAATTCACTACCGACGGAATAATTTGCCAAACTGATAAAAACACCACCGGATTCTTTTAAAAGTGCTCTGCCGGTTCCATCTTTCGTGTGACTGTATCCCAGCGCTTGTTCGGCATCAGAACTGGAAACGGAAAGAATAAATTTTGTCGAGTCTTCAGGAAATTCCACATCACCGAAATCGAACCGTGTCCATGATTCAGCGTAGGGTGTAAGATTCTTCCATTCGGCAAGATAAGAAGATGACGCCGATGTATAAAGTCGGATGGTGATGGGCGATTCGCTATCGCAATGAACTTTAATTCCTTTGAGTTTGCCACCAGCTGAAGGCATCACAAACCGCTCGGCGGCTTCCGCTCCATTCAATATTATATAAAAACTTGTCGAATCGCCGTCAAATGCGATTTCCGTTTCGGTCGTTCCGCCAATTCCATCTGCGGAAAAGTTGAATGTGATCGGATCGTCCTGCGCCAGAAGCGATGTCGAAAACGGAATGAATGAGATTTTTTCATAACCGTATCCGAAATCCGGGTCGGAATACTGGAAATCCGTACCATTCAGATCGATGATTTCGATGTCCGGAACGACGGTATGTTTAACAACGGCCATATGAAGTTGATCGTCGGAACTGTGCGTCATGTTGAACTGGATATCCTTGCCGGAATAAAATTGAACATATTCGGCTGCACCTGAATGAAGATTTTCAGTAATGATTTCCCCTTCCGTAAAATTAGAACTAAAGTAACCGGATGTGACCGTTGGAATTTCAACGCCATATCCGTATCGACCGTCATCGATAGAACTATCATTCAGCAGGTTGGCAAGGTACCAATCTGTCAGCAAATCCTCGCTTGTCATCGACGGATAACCGTGCATATGAAGATAGTATAAATAACTGTCGAGCGAACGCCGTGTCCCGTCACGCGTCACTTCACCGATCATTTCCATACCAAACCGGCGGTACATGTAAAATGACCAGAGTGCGACTTTGGAATAATCGGTGATCGAATCATCAAAATTATTCAACGGTCGATCGGTATCGCTTAAAAAATGTGCAAATGAACGTGATGGAAAACCGAGAAGCCTTGGAGCCAATTCCGAAAATCCTTCATTCAGCCAGGTTGATTCATTCGAATCGTACCGGAAATGGATGAGATGCTGTAACTCATGCGCCACAGTGTTGAGCGTCGAGTTTTCGCCCGCGTTCGCCGGATTCGTGTCGATATAAATCATATCGCCGCGGTTGCCTTTCCCGGAGCCGGAATTGATCTGATCCAGCGGATCGAAATAACCGGCGACGTAAGTTTCCGATACACCTTCTTTGTAATCGTCACGAATATCTATCAAGAGAATGAAAAGCCGCCCGTTTTGATCGATATCCGGCGTCTGTCCAAAAATTGCAGTCTCGTTCGGTAAAATACCCAACTCGGGGTGAATGCTCCCGATTGGTGTTTGAAACAACATCGCGTTGACGACCTTTTGGACGTCGGCGTCAGTCACGTGACCGTTATCATATTCGTTCGTTTCGACATAAACCGTCATGCCGGAACCAACATACTTTTTGTAAAATGCAATTTCAATGAGATTGACAGACGATGCAAAGATATTTTCCCGGATAAAAAATGTCGTGTCGCCGGACGCCGGTTTTTGTAAAGATTTAATTGATCGAACCGTCGGAATGCAATCCCAATGTTGCGCTGGACCCGGCATTGGAACCGCTCTCTTCACCGGTTGAAAGGATTGGGCGTTCAAGATAATAGTAAAAATCCAGAACGCAGTAAAAAGATGCGATAATTTTCGGATCATTTTTTCGGGATTGAGTGCCGTTCCATTACCGGATCGCGATTCATGAGGTGATGAACGGCAAGGTGCGGATCTTTATTCTCAAACAGCACCTTGTAAATTTCTTCGGAGATTGGCATGACAGCGCCATATTTTGAAACCATTTCGTGAACCGTTTGGCAAGTTTCAACGCCTTCGGCCACCATTGTCATTCCGGCAAGAATATCCTTGAGTTTTCGGCCTTTGCCGATCTCTTCACCAACATATCGGTTTCGGCTGTGTTTGCTTCCACAGGTGACAATCAGATCACCAACGCCACTCAATCCGGCGAATGTTTCTTCCTTTCCGCCAAGCATCATGCCGATGCGTGTAATTTCAAGCAAACCGCGTGTGATCAATGCGGCTTTGGAATTGTCACCGAGATTCATTCCATCACAAATCCCCGAAGCGATGGCGATGATGTTTTTAATCGCGCCACCAACTTCAACACCAACGATATCCGAATTGGTATAAACACGAAAATAGGACGACATAAATAATTTTTGCACCGCCTGCGCTGACTCTGGCGATGTCGAAGCCGCGACGACTGCTGTTGGGACTTCGCGGGAAACTTCCTCCGCGTGGCTCGGTCCGTGAAGCGTAACGATCTTGTCCGTGGGATGATCCAAAACCTCGCGAATGACTTCGCTCATCCGTTTCAATGTTCCGCGCTCGATGCCCTTGGAAAGGTTGATGATGATAACGTCTTTTAATACTTTTCCTCTCATTTTTTCAAGTAGAGAACGAACCGTCTGGGACGGAACGGCAATAATAATGAAAGAAACGTTTTGAATAACTTCATCCAACTGATTAGAAATCGGAATTTCACTCGGAATCGGGATACCTTCGAGAAGTGGATTCTTTCGCGTGCGGTTCATTAGAGTGACATTTTCAGAGAAATATTCCCACAATCGGACGATATGTTTGCGGTTATAAAGATGGATTGCAACCGTTGTTCCCCAACTTCCGGCGCCAAGAACTGCTACTGATTTCGATTTCAATCTAAATGGCATGATTTCATTCTCATTTTTTTTATTTTTCGATCACCTCGCCGACAAGAGTGACAGATTCTCCAGAAGCGTTCAGGTTTTCTGTAATGGAATCCGCCGAACCGCGATCTACAATTAAAATCATCCCGATACCGAGGTTGAAAACCTTCCGCATTTCTTCCGTCTCGATCTCACCCGCATCCTGAATCAGTTGAAATATCGGTAGCCAGTCCCATGCTTTCCAGTTGATCTTGAGCCGCAAATCTTCCGGAAGCACCCGCGATGTGTTGCCGACAATTCCGCCGCCTGTGATGTGACTGATTGCATGAAGTCCCGCATTTTGAAGAAGCGATCTAACTGGTTTCAGATAAGAACGATGAATCCGGAGAAGCGCGTCGCCGACAGTTGTCCCCAAAGAAGTGACGAACTCGTCGATTCGGTATTTTTCAAGTAGCACTTTCCGCGCCAGCGAAAACCCATTGGTGTGTAAACCCATCGACGGTAAACCCAGAAGCAGATCGCCTTTTTTTACTCTACCTGTCATCAAATTCTGCCGATCAACAACACCAACAATTGTTCCAACGAGGTCGTAATCCTTGACCTGATAAATTCCGGGCATTTCCGCCATCTCGCCTCCGATGAGCGAACATTCGTTTTCCCGGCAGGCTTTTGCCATTCCAGAAATAATTTCTTTAACGATCGACGGTTCTAATTTCCCCATTCCAATATAATCAAGAAAAAAGAGCGGTGTCGCGCCCGTCGTCAAAATATCGTTCACGCAATGATTTACCAGACACTGCCCGATAGTATCGTGCCGATTCAGTATGTTGGCGATGATCAATTTCGTGCCGACACCATCGGTACTCGCGACTAAAACGGGATGCTGATACGCGTCGGTTGGAAATTGAAAACAACCGCCGAATAATCCAATGTCGGTCAGAACGTTCGGTTGAAACGTGCCGCGAACGATTTCCTTGATTTGCGAGACCGCAGACGCACCAGCGGAAATGCTGACGCCCACTTGCTCATACGTTTGCTTCACTATCCTTCCGATTCCTGATACAAATGATCGATTAGTTCTGCGTAGCGTTTTTCAACGACATTTCGTTTGACTTTCAGAGACGGCGTCAACTCGCCGCTTTCAATCGTAAATTCATCCGGTAAAATGACGTATTTTCTCACTTTCTCGAATTGCGCAAATCCTTCCATTGACTCGCTGATGACACGGTCAAACAACTCTTTCACTTCCGGCAAACGAGTCAGTTCCGTGCGATCGCGGTACTGAAGGTTTTTCTCCTTCGCCCACGCTTCAAGGTTGGAAAATGCCGGAACGATCATCGCCGAAACGAACTTGCGTTTATCGCCGATGACGACGATCTGCTCAATCCACTTGGATGTGGCGAGAACGTTTTCCATAGGTTGCGGCGCGACGTTTTTACCGCCGGACGTAACGAGGATGTTCTTTTTGCGGTCGGTGATACTTAAATATCCATCGCTATCTAAATTCCCTATATCGCCCGTATGGAACCAGCCATCATCGTCCATAACCTCTTTCGTGGCGGCTTCATCTTTGAAATATCCTCTCATTACATGCGGACCACGTGTGAGAATTTCACCGTCTGACGCAATTTTCACTTCGACATTCGGCAATATAACACCGACAGTGCCAATCTTGTTTTTCTCTAACGGATTGATAGAGATGACCGGCGAAGTTTCGGAAAGCCCATATCCTTCGAGAATGAAGATTCCCGCTGAATTAAAAAATTCGGCGATATCTTTGGCTAAGGGTGCTCCACCTGACACAAAAAAGCGTAGCTTTCCGCCAACTTTTTCTTTCAATTTTGAAAAAACCAACTGCTCCGCTACTTTCAACCGCATTCCAAGCAACGCGCCAACCTTTCCGTTATTTTTACGAAGATCGACGACTTTTTTACCGGCTTTAATCGACGACCAGAAAAGGTTCCGTTTGATGGATGATGCGACTGAAATATTATCGATGACTTTGGTATAGACTTTCTCGTAAAAACGGGGCACGGCGATCATCAATGTTGGATGCACTTCCGACATGTTTTCCGCTACTTTTTCGATGCTTTCGGCGTAGCAGATTTTCGCGCCAACCCATGTCGCCAGAAAGTGTCCCGCCATTCGTTCAAGAATATGACTAAGCGGTAAAAAAGATAAAAACACGTCCTCTTTATCCGCGCATAGAACTCTCAACGCTCCTTCTACATTCGAGGCAAGATTTCCATGCGTCAGCATCACGCCTTTGGGCTCGCCGGTCGTACCGGAAGTATAAATTAACGCCAAAAGATCATCCGGACCAATCGCCTGAACATCTTCCTTGAATTCTTCCGGATGCGATGAATTGTAAGATTCTCCAAGTTTAATCAAATCCTTCAGGGTCATCATTTTCGGGTGGTTCATCTGTGTGTCGTCGAGAACGATAACCATCTCAACATGTTTAATTTCATCGATCATGGAGAGAGCTTTATCGGCTTGATCTTTATCTCCGCAAAATAAAAATCGTGATTCGGAATGCTGGACAATCCACTTCATTTGTTTAGCCGTCAGAGTCGGATAAATCGTGGTTAAAGCGCCGCGCGAGCACATCGTCGCGTAATCCGCCATCGCCCAAAGATGGGAGTTTCCCGAGACAATCCCTACGCGCTCGCCAGGTCGAATGCCGAGCAATTTAAGCCCACCAGCCATTTTTTCAACAATCTGCCGAACTTGAGCAAATGTCAATTCTTTCCAAACGCCTGATTCTTTGTAGCCGTAACAGGGTTTTGTCGCGTACCTGTCCGTGTTTATGATAAACATTTCCGCAATGGTTTGAAACGTAACAGCAGTCATTTTTCCTCCCTTATTGTTAGATCGAGTTTTCCCTTGTTTTTATTTCCCAAAAACTTAACTTTATCACGCTTTTTGCCGAGGTGGTGAAATTGGTAGACGCAGCGGACTCAAAATCCGCCGGACTTCGGTCCATGGGGGTTCGATTCCCCCTCTCGGCACAACCCGAATCCCAAGTAAAAACTATTCCCATTTTCGTCTGGTCCTTCGGATTCATACTAAAATGCGATTAAACGAATAAACGAAAATTTATTTTGATTGAAGTTTAGCGAGGGCGCTTCGTGCTTTCCTGACCTCTTCTTTCGCCGATGGATAATTCTTCAGCACTTTTTGAAATTCATCGACCGCTTTTGTCGATTGGTCAAGGTTTAGGTAACAAAATCCTATGCGCAACTGTGCATAGGCTTCTTTGTTGCGATCACCCAGCCCGAAAACTTTCATAAACGCCGATAGAGCGTCTTGATAATTTTTCATACTGAAAAATGCTTCACCAATCCAATATTGCGCATTGTCTGCGAGCGGATGGGATGAATCGATCTTGACAATTTGCTCAAAAAGCGGCATTGCCATATCGTATTTTTTACTTTCCATCAGATGACTGGCGTTGGCGTATAGTTTTTCCTGCCGCAATATGACATCGGAAGCAGGTCGAACCACCACGATGGGACCGGGTTTTGGTAATTGCTCCTGTTCGGTTTTTAGACATTCCATCAGCGTCTTTCCTTCGACTGTTCCATCAAACAGTTCAAACGACACTCGCCTATTGAGAGATGATGGACCCTTCGCACCTTCGACAAGCGGCTTGCTGTCGCCTTCCGATTTGATCTCGATTCTGTTTCCTATGATGATTTGATCGTCAGGCGGGAAAAAATCAAGAATCCGATTGCCGATTACGACGGCACGTTTCTCAGAGACTTCGCGATTGAAATCTGAGGCGCCATCATTATCTGCATACCCAGTAATCCGAAGATGCAAACTCTCATCGCTTTTCAGTATCTTGACGATTTTATTCAGTGTCAACATATAGTTGCCATTGAGCTTAGTGCTCGGAGATTTCCATTCGCCGCGTTCAAAGAAAATATCATCGAATGTCATATTGAGAAAATGTAAAATCTGACCCTTTATGGGCATAAAAGTAGATGTTGCTTTGACCGGAATTTTTACGGTTCCGGGAGCAACGACCTTTTCTGTGGCTGGTGGTTGAGGTGTCACTGAAGTGGTTGCGGTTTTTGTGGTGTCTTTTTGAACTGGTTTAAGTTCAACCGGCCGCTTCGGAGAATCGGATTTGACTGCGCTCGTGTCGGGTTTGACAATAGGTTGTTTTACGGTCGGAGAAACGTTCACGGCCGGAGTTTGTTTCTTCGACAGCAATTTTGCTAACGAGTCTGGCGAGATACTTTTCGTTTGGGTTCGCAGTTGAGGATTCACCGTCGTCTGTTGAGTCGTTCTCTGAGGAAAAGTTTTTGGAGTCTCTTTTTTGACGGCTTCCTTGCCGCCGCCACAGGAGACCAGTAAAAAAGCAGTTAAAAGCCACGCTAATTTTTTCATTTCTCCGCCCTCCAAAAATAAAAGCATCCGCCAGTCAATATAATTTAAAGAATGACGGATGCTTGATTGATGTTTTAGAACCCCCTTTTATTTCTTTTTGGTCGCTTCAACCGGAGGTGTTTCTAAAATCTTGACTCTTTTTTCCAAATCGCTGAAATCTCGATTGATTTTGGTCAGAGCCGTTTGTAAATCCATAACAGATTGGTTGGTATTTCTTTGCAATTTGGTAATTCTGTCGCCGAGAGATTCTTGATCAGTCTTCAGATTCGCCAGCTGAGACTCAGTCATTGAGCGCAGTTCATTGATGGCCAGATTGGTCGAGTCCAATTTCGCTTCAAAATTTCTCTCGCTTTCATCCAGCCTATTGTTCATTTGTTGTAGGTCAACCTGGAACTGCTGAATGTGTTTTCCCCGTCCGATAAACTGAAGTTCAAGGTCATTTAAACCATGATCGAATTGTTCAATAGTAACAATGCGAACCGAATCCTTAACATCCAACGTGGCCAGCGTTTGCTCCATAGTATTCATTTGATAAACGAGGTAGCCAGAGACGACAACAAGTAAGATAATCATGATCGTCTTAATCAACTCTTTCATTCCAAACTCCCATATTTTACTTTTTTACCATGTTCTTTCGGTTAGTCAAACAGATGCCGCGACCATTCATTTTGCGAGGTTTCTCCCGGTGCTGTATCTTCCAATCCAGTCTTCAAAGCGTCAAACCCTTTTTCGGTTTCCGATGCGGGGAAATCTTTCAGTTGTTTCATAAGCGACTCGACGTCTTGATTGAAGATGGCGATTGTTTTCTCCAGCCGTTTAAAGAGCTCTTCCATGAGTTCTTTCCCATATAAATTATTGATACCCTGTAAAAGATCGTCGAATTTAGAAATCAGATAACTTTTGCAACTTTCGTCACTCCCAAAATCAGTTATTTTTCCATCAGCCATATTCGAGAAATCCTTACAAAAAATATCAACAGCAAATTTACAAATCTCATTTTAAATATCAATGGATTTCTACGTGATAATTTCACATTCGCTCTTTTTTAAATTCTTCCCAACGATCGATTTCCTTTAATATCTGCCTACAAATACTCCGCAGATATGGATTCACTTTAATTTCGACCGTCGGTTTATTCTGCGTCAGTTTATCCATAACTTCCCGAAATTCCGCCAGTTCGGAACGATCTACTTCGATACTTAATCGTGTCAACATTTTCAAACTCCGTCTATACTGTTTGTAATTTCACAGTTTTAAGCCGATTCCACAACCAGAATTTTCATTCAACAAGAACCTTTCCCGTTGCGAATTTCATTCCAAACGACGGAAAATTCACTCCGCTCAATGAGAAATAAATGACATTTAGAACAGTACATGTCGTCTTCGGTCGTCCGATCGTGAAGGTTAATGCAATAGAACAGAGCGTCTAAGGAAATTTCTGTTGGTCAAATGACGACAGCCTATTAAATTTGGGCGCAATGGTTAAAGTTAAAGAAAAGTCTAAGTCAACTTTCGTCGGGAAAAAATTAAAGCCAAAATCCTCTTTCGTCGAAAGCCTTTCTTTCACCAGTAGGAATTATCTGATTTTTGGAATCGGACTGCTTGCCATCATTTTCGGCTATATCGTCATGGCAAAAGGCAGTACCTACAGTTTTCAATCGCTGACCGTAGCGCCGATTATTTTATTGATCGGCTACATCGTTGTCATTCCGATTGCTATTCTCTATCGAAAGAAAGACCGAGCCGAAAAATCCGATACTGCGAAGTAGTTCCGGCATTTTTGTAGTTTTAACGGATCATCTTCGGATGAATCGCGGAATAGGTGCATTTATAAAAAAGCCCTCACGAAGAGGGCTTTAGATTATCCTTAGAAAGATGGCAATCAGGGTTTGATTTCCGTATTAGCGACAGGCTTTGGTTCCGTTTTTCCGGCTTTTTTGGATTTCCCCACTGTGGTCGATTTCGGTTCGCTTCCAGCAGAAGAATTTGTTTCACTATGTCGCTTAGCATAATCCGTAATATAAAATCCCGAACCTTTAAAAATCAATCCAACGCCTCCGCTGATCCGACGGTGAACGGTAGCTTTTCCACATTTTGGGCAGATGGTTAATGGCTCGGACGACATACTTTGAAAATTTTCAAACTCATATCCACAGTTATCGCAAACATATTCATAAGTAGGCATAATTCAGACTTTCTAAGCAAGATTACAAAGAATTGCCGAGACGTTGACAATATCTTCCGCACTGCAACCTCTCGAAAGATCATTCATCGGTTTCTTTAACCCTTGGATGATCGGACCGATCACTTCGCAACCGCCGATCCGTTGAGTCAGTTTGTAACCGATGTTTCCCGAACCCAGATCGGGAAAAATCAATACATTCGCATTACCGGCGATTGGGCTTCCCGGCGCTTTCTTCTCGCACACTTTCGGAACAATGGCGGCATCAAGTTGCAATTCACCATCGATCAGCAGATCAGAACGTTTTTTCTTGACGATTTCCGTCGCTATCGAAACTTTTTCTGCAAGAGGATGTTTAGCGCTTCCTTTGGTCGAAAATGAAAGCATGGCAACACGAGGTTCTTCCTTGACAATTTTCCGATGCGTTTCGGCTGTAGCAATAGCAATATCGGCAAGTTGTTCAGCCGTCGGGTCTGGCAAAACCGCGCAATCCGCAAAGCTCCAGATTTGTTCCGTATTCGGCGAAATGACCAAAATATCACTGGAAACCGTTGGCGTTTCGGGTTTTGTGCCGATGATCTGAAGCGCCGCGCGCAAGACATTTCCCGTCGTTGTGATTGCTCCGGAAACACAACCGTCTGCAAGATTCTTCTCGACCATCATTGCGCCCCAAAATGTCGGATTAGTCATGATACTTTCCGCATCGCTGAGCGTTGTTCCTTTATGCTTTCTTTTTTCATAATACGTATCAACAAATTCGCGGTAGCGATTGGATGATACCGGATCAACGATCTCAATTCCTTTTAAAGAGATTTGAATCCGCTCAGCCATTTGGTTGATGCTATTTGGATTGCCAATTAGAATCGGCGTTGCGATTTTTTCGGATTTCAACGTTGCGGCGGCGATAAGAACGCGTTCATCTATTGATTCCGGAAGTACAATTCTTTTATGAGTTTGCCTGGCTTTTTCCCGGACATTTTCGATTAATTTCATTGATTACTCTTTCAGTTTACTATACAATTCGTTTTTAACATACTCCGGAACAAACTGGCTGACATCGCCTCCGAATTTGGCAATTTCCCGCACCGTGCTGGAACTTAGATAAGTGTAATCGACGCGTGGCATCAAAAAAACCGTATCAATATCCTCATTTAACTGACGATTCGTCAACGCCATCTGGAATTCAAATTCGAAATCTGAAACAGCTCGGAGTCCACGAATAATTACCGAAGCGTGAACTTTACTGGCGTAATTTACCACTAACCCCGTAAAATGATCGATGCGAACGTTATCAAATTTCTCGGTCGTTTTTCGGATCATTTCGAGACGTTCCTCAACCGTGAAAACGGGCTTTTTATCGACATTCACGGCAATCGCAATGTAAACAAGATCAAAAATCGCCGATGCACGTTCTAAAATATCCAGATGACCATTGGTGATTGGATCAAATGTGCCCGGATAAATGGCTATTTTCATTTACACTCTCATAAAATTGAGACTGGTCTCGCCGATGATACGCCGCGAGGTCAGTTTAGATTGAATACTGGATGGAATGGCCAACTCTTTTTCCGCTTCTAAAACGACAGTTGTACCCTCGGGAAGTTGAAGAAACGAATCGAAGAGTTGTTCCAATTTTGGAAATCGGTAAGGCGGGTCTGCAAAGTAAATATCTGCGCCCTCCGAACTCTTTAAAAACCGGATAGCATCCATGTCTAAAATATCAATTTGTTCCAGAACGGAAAGTTCAGCCGCATTGGACTGGATAATTTCGATGGATTGTCTATTTATTTCGACGAAAGTACAATGAACTGCACCACGTGAGATCGCTTCAAACCCGAGGTTTCCGGTACCGGCAAAGAGATCTACAACGCGTTGTCCTTCGATATCTCCAAGAATGGAAAACATGGTTTCTTTCACCCTATCCTGAGTTGGACGAATTGTTCGATCTTTTCCGGTTTTCAGATGTCGGCTTTTAAAAAAACCAGCAATGATACGAATCATAACGCCCGCGGCGGGAATATCTGGACGTCAACGATCATATTCAAAGGATTGTTCTGCAATGAATCGGACGCTGATTGGTGAATAGAAATATCCTCTATCCCGCAATTAACATAAACCTTTTGCAACTCATCAAAAAATGTTGCGATTGTAGCGTATGTTCCGCCGCCATTAATTTGCGCCATCCGAACATCCGGCGAAGGGGCGCTAAATATTTTCAAAGGTGACAGTGAAATCATTGACCTCTTCCCAGCGACGAAAATAACTTGAGATGTTTTTATATCATCAATAAAACGATAACACTTCCCACTCCTCGCTGTATCTTCCTGAAATTTAACAATCGCCGTCAGTCGCACGGGATGCGTCCCTACTGACAGATCCGGTTCAATACGGAAAACTTCAGTTGAGACAAATTGTGAAGTTCCTTCAAGAGCGCTCTTTAAAACGTCGCACTCCTGCTGAGTCCGAATATTCATGATAAAAGTGACTGAATTATCCTTTGTATACAAATATTGAAGGATGGAATTTTGCGGTAAATTTTCCAGAACTCTCCGAGTAAAATCGAGCCGGTTTTTACCTGCGATGATCATTTTTATATATTCCGGTGCGATTTCATCTTTATCAGATGGTTGTGTAAATGGAAGAACCGTCAGGATTGATTCGGCGACATTTTGAGTTTTATCCGCAAGTTCGGTTTTTTTCGCGCGACTAAACTTCTCTATAAAAAATGACGCAATTCTCGAAAAATCTACTTGTTTGTAAAATCCACTCCGATAGCCCCAAAATCCGGCGCCGATGATTCCAATCAAAATAAGATAACCCAAATACCGAAAAACCACCCGTCTGACACGGTGAGTTTTAACGGAGACAATTTCCGACTTCTTTTTCGGCGGAACCGACGTGTGTTTCGGAACAAATTCTCCCTTTTCGGCTTGCTCGATCAAATCGAGGTTCTTTTCGGCTTTCGCAAAAACATCTTCGCCGGTATTTACTGACGGTTGGATTTCGGTGGCTGAAACAACTGGTTTCTCCTGCGTCGGGGATTTTTCAACATCCGGCATTTGCAGAAATATTTCGCTATTCTGATAACCGGGACTTGTGGCAAGATTTAGCCGAATCATGGATTCCTCCCGGACATGCGACGCTGAATAAGTCCCATTACATCGGAGAATTGACACATGGCTCCGACGCCGTCGCCGTCGTTTTTATATTGCTCGATCGGCTTTAGATTTTTGAACGGATCGACTATCGATAGATTGGCAACCTCGTAGGTTTCGAGCATATTGAAAAAGTCCGACTCAACATCGTTGGAGTAAAAATATAACTGGTCCAGCGAACTTAATGATTCGATAGCGAACGATCTCAGCGAACTTAATTCGGAAATGATAGAATCAAGGTGAACGTCAGATTTAGCGGAACTTAGCAATGTATATTCCGATTCACCGGTAAATTGGAAATCCGCGTAATTTTGGAACTCACCAGAATCGACGATCAATAAACTGTGACGGTTTTCATCTACCAACCAAACGGCCCATTTATCTTTAGCCTTTGGCTGAACGATTTGCTCGATCGCGTTTGCGGCACTGAAAATATTGATATCCAACAAGTCGATATTGAACCCTGCGGGCTGAGCGGCGCTGAACAGGATTTTTCCCACTTCCTTGAAGTATGAAATCGTCAGATACCGTTTGAGGTTTTGTTCGGCTGTCGAGAGGGGATAATGCTGGGTAAATTTCTTGTCGGTGATATTTCCGAGACGTGTGCGCGAAGCCCAATCCAGAGCATTTTCTACATCCGTGTCGTTCATGTCGGGATCTAGATCATTTATAGAAATATTGAAAAAAGCTGAAGGAATTGAAATAGAAAGATGCCTTTCCGGAACAGGCAAGTCAGCCCGAATCTGCGAGAGAACAGATTCGATTGACTGTACGGCATTCGGATTATCTACCAGTCTTTCATTAAATGGAACCGATAATGGCCTTTTCCCGATAACTTCTACAGAAAAAGCGTTCTCCTGTTTGATCAATTGACCAAAACGTACGAACTGTTCAGAGAAACTAGCACAAAGCATTAATTCTTCTTTCTAGAAGAAAAGATCGTTAGTCTTTCCAGCTTTTTTCATCGTTTTCTATATAGCCCGCTGACGTGTCTTTGAAAGCAAAGAACAAATATCGTTTTTCCTTAAATTCTCCCTTCAAAGGATCCTGAATCCTGACTTTACTGGTATCGCTTGAAATCTGATATAGTTCCTTAATTAACGGACTGTACGCAAAAGTTGTATCTAAGTAAAACGGACGATAATAGCGATTGATTTGGACTCGCGTGCTATTTTCAGAGCCTAAAGCCTTCCGAAAACTCGAATCAGATTTCCGCAATTCACGGTATCTGTCGGCAAGGACATAAACCGTATCATTGGTCAACATCTCTTCGTTCCATTTAAGAACTTGATAGGTCGTATCATAAATCGTATCTTTTTTAAAGTAGCCAAATGAAAAAGTCGTATCGAAAGTCAGGTAGAAATTCTTCGGAACAGTCAATGCGAATCTACCTTCCGGCAATTTGACAACCTGTTCTCCGAAGAAATTACTATCGGCGCGCGTACTGTCGCGAACCGCCGTTAACACCTTCATCGCCAACAACGGATCATTTTGATAGAATCCCGTCATCTGTTTATAAAATTTTTCGACTTCATTCAAAATGACCATGCGCTTTCTGGATATAGCGCGAACGGCGTCTTCATCTTTCCAAATAGAGTTTGGAATATAGATGACAAGAACGACACAAAAAGCAAAAATAACGGCGATGATATTTAGAATCTTTACAAGAGTTGGCTTGTACTCCGGAACCTCCTCAACGGTTTTTCCGATTATTCTTACTTCACTCAATTGCAACCTCTCCTTTTATTCTATCCAAAGTTTTTTGACTGATACCTTTTACCTTTAACAAATCACCCATGGTACTGAATTTTCCGTTTCGACGACGATAATTAATGATGCTGTCGGCAATAACCGATCCGATTTTGGGAAGCGACATCAATTCTTCTTTCGATGCAGTGTTCACTTTGACGGGGCGATTAATTACTACCGCTTTTTTACTTGTTGATTTCTTGTGCGATTTTGACACTTCTTTCGAACCGCTTGCGGCATAAAGAGAATCGATATGTTCCGACATTTCCCGAAACTGACGCGTTTCACTTGTCTGACGCTTTATCATCGTTTCATCGGATTTCCCCGTTTTAACTTTGTAGAAGTGAATCACAGTACCTATGAGAAAAAACAAAACTAAAAACTGAATTACCAATCGCTCTTGGCGTGTCAAATTTAGCATTTTTATCTTAAAATGAAAAAACTATAAATAAAAATTTTCCTCATCAATCACGTATCAATATCGAATCTTACTATACCGAGACTCTTTATGGATTTTTTTCATCTCAAACCGACCAATTTCCCTGTACATTTCTTTCTCTTTTTCCGTCAAATTATCAGGTACCCGTATCTGAATGCGCACGATCTGATCGCCTCGTCCCGAGTGATTGAGATGCGGAATTCCTTTATGTTTCAATCTGAGCAATTTTCCCGGTTGTGTTCCCGATGGAATCATCAGATTAACGCGACCGCTCAACGTTGGTACTTCGATTTCTGCCCCCAAAACGGCTTCAGATGGGAGAATCCAGAGATCAATCAGCACATCGTCTTCATTTCGGATAAAAAACTCATGCGGTTTTTCTTCAAATATAACGATTAGGTCACCGTTAACACCTTTTCGATAGCCGGCGTTTCCTCCACCATGAATCGTTTTATAATTTCCGGTGCTGACGCCCGCCGGAATCTCAATTGAAATTTCCTTAGTCTCCTTAATTCTTCCCTCGCCGCCACAGACTGGACATCGATGCTCAATGATAGTTCCTTCGCCTCGGCAGTTGGAACATGGCCGGACGTTTACCATTTGTCCAAAGATCGATCGGGAAATTTCACGAATTTCACCGGTTCCTTTACAAACCGGACAGGTCTGTCGCGAGGTGCCTGGTTTTGCGCCGGTTCCGCCACACTGCTCGCAGATTTCTAATCGTTTGATTTTAATCTTTTTGTTGACACCCGTGTTGATCTCTTCCAATGTCAGCGGAATTTTAATTTTCAGATCGCTTCCGGATTGAGAAGACGAGCGTCGGCTGTGACGATCTCCACCACCGAAAAAATCGTCAAATCCGCCGAAGCCACCGAAACCTTCCATAAAAGTTCTTAGCGCATCGGAAAGATCAAAACCATACGCACCGCCAAATCCACTGCCTTTCAAACCATCTTCACCATACTGATCATACATTTTCCGTTTTTCAGGATCAGTCAAGACCGAATAGGCTTCAGCCGCAACTTTGAATTTTTCTTCTGCTTCCTTGTTTCCAGGGTTCTTGTCCGGATGATATTTCATCGCGATTTGCCGATACGCCTTTTTGATTTCATCCGGCGTCGCACTGCGGTTCACTCCCAGAATTTCGTAATAGTCTCGCGCCATATCTACTTACTCACCACAACCTTGGCGTATCGCAACACGCGTTGTTTAAAATTGTATCCTTTCTCAAATTCTTCGATCACCATATCCGGTTTAGCATCCTTTTCCTCGCGCGCCATCACAGCATGATGAATATCCGGATTGAATGACTGGTTTAGCGAATCGATTGGCTGAACACCAAGATCGGAAAGAATTTTCTGAAATTTTTTATAGATCAGTTCAAGACCGTCTTGCATAGATTGAGTTGTCATATTTTCCGTTTCCGCCTTAGCCTTAATGGAACGTTCGAGATCATCCAGAACTGGAAGAATGTTTCGGAGAATATCTTCACCGGCATATTCGATAATCTGTCCAATTTCTTTTTCCTGGCGTTTCCGAAAATTATCAAATTCTGCGGCGAGTCTCAGATATTTGTCCTTCGATTCAGCCAACTCTTTTGCCCTATCTTCGAGATCACGGGAAAGCGTCTCGATTTGTTTGTTTAATTCCTCTATTTTTTGTTCCGCTTCTTTTAGCGCTTTCTTCCGATGTTTTTCTTTATCAATCGGTGTTACCTGTTCGGTCGATTGTTGCTCGTCCATTTTACCTCTTCTCATTCATTATTGTTGTCACCTGATCCGCCATGAATTCTACCAGCGGGATCGTCTGCAGATAATTCATCCGCTTGGGACCTAACAAGGCAACCAATCCTGTAGCGTCGCCAATGTAATAGTCCTTCGTGATCACCGAGAAATCAAATAGCGAATCGTTTTCATTCTCCGAACCGATGGAGATGCACATTCCTGTTTTCCCTTTTCGGTTCGCGGAAATGGAGGCAATTATCGTTCCATTTTCGATCTCGGACATAATTTGCCCAAGTTTTGCGACATCCGTGAAATCGGGTTTAGACATGAGATGAGGCGTACCGGACAATTTGGCAACATTCGGTTCGTTAAAGTTAAAAACTTTGGGTGCTTTATTGACAAGAACGCTAACGATCTTATCATCAGTCAAATCGAAAAACCTTTCCCCAATTGTGTCAATGATCTCGTGCAATGGAACACCGCACAATCGTTCGTTCAAGATTGATACGACAAGTGGAAGACGATGCGGTTTGATTTCCGTGGCTATATCCAAAACGATTGTGTGGATTAGACCGGAGCGGATTTGAATTACGACGAGAATCCTATCGCTGGAAATAGAAACCAGATCGATTTTCTCGAATATCCCCTGTGTGATTTTCGGAGCGACTACTACCGCAAGTTCCTGAGTTAGTTCGCTGAGCAGATGCGAAGTTTTTTCCATGATAAACAACATGTCCGATGAAGCTTCTGCCAGTTCCGTTTCGATGACTCGTCGCGCGGTTTCGTGTACCAGCGAGAAGTGAACAATCGAATTGACGTATTGGCGATATCCGTTATCTGTCGGAATTCTACCTGCGGAAAAGTGTGGCTGGATGAGAAATCCTTTTTCCTCCAAATCCGCCATAACATTTCGGATGGTTGCCGAGCTGATGTCTGAAATATATTTGTCCTGAACCTGCTTTGAACTGACCGGCAAAGCCGTTTGTACAAAATCCGTCACAACTGCTTTTAACACAGCCTTTTCGCGTTCGTTATGAATATCCACCGTCCTGTAATGTTTTCTCATGTCAGCCGAATTTAATTTTTAGCGCCTGTTAATCCAAGATAAATGACGCGCAACTTTTACCCCGCTCCACTCCAATATTTTGTCCAACCTTGAATGAATTTATTTTAGGAATTTGCGGATAGCGCGCGTGCTTCCAATCAATCCCAAAGCACCACCAAAGAGGATGATTCCTGCGTAGAAACGATAACTGACGATCGCGCGGTAAGAAATGATTGTTTGAAGATAATTGTTTAAAAAATAAAAAACGAGTGCGATGAAAATCGAAGCAACCATGGCACCAATAAATCCTTGTAAAGTTCCTTCAATCAAAAACGGCGCACGGATAAAATTATTTGTCGCACCAACCAATTTCATTGTAGAAATTACATCGCGTCTTGCTACGATCGTCATCTTAATCGAGTTGGAAATAAGAAGAATAGAAATCAATGTTAAAAACGCGAAAACCGTGAAAACCGTCGTCAGCGTATATCGCTGGTACTTCTCGAGAAGAATGAGAAAATTTTTCCTGTATTTGGCTTCATCAACCAATGAAATGCCCGAAACGATTCCGGATATTTCTTCCATTCTGGCCAAATTTCGAAATTCCGGCTTTAGTCGAATCGTAAACGACGGCGGTAAGGGATTGTAATCCAGAATATCAAAAATGTCTTCACCGAACTCCTGCTTGAACCGTTCGGCGGCACTGTCCGGCGAGATATAAGTGATGCTTTGAATCTGATTCATCTCGGCAAGCATCTGTCCGAACGCATCGATTTCTGTCGGAGTGGCAGACGAATGAAGAAAAATATCGACGTCAAACTGTGCGCGGACATGATCGACTAAGAAAAGCGTGTCCCTTGCGGCAACATATCCAAATCCCAGCAAAATGATGGAAAGCGTGATAATGACGATCGAGAACACACTACTATAATTTGAGCGCGCAAGCCCCCGAAATCCTTCTTTGATTAAGAACCAGAGAACCGTCATGTGATTTTCGTTACCTCTCCTTCTTCCATTTGAAATAGTCTGGCGTTGGGGATTCTCGGGATCAGTGCGTAATTATGCGTCGCAACGATGATGGCGGTTCCCCGTTGATTGATTTTATTGAGAAGGTTGATGAGTTCGAGACTCACGCGCGGATCCAGATTTCCCGTCGGTTCGTCAGCAAGAAGTACGACCGGATCTTTGATAATTGCGCGGGCAATGGCAACGCGTTGTTGCTCGCCACCAGACAATTCCGACGGATAAAAATGAACGCGATGTCCCAATCCAACCTGATTCAGTACTTCGTAAACACGATTTTTAATCTCGCGGGTTTTATAATAGGAAACATGGAGGCTTAGGGCAACATTTTCGTAAACATCCCGATCGTGAAGCAGATTAAAATCCTGAAAAATCATCCCAACTCTGCGGCGAAGAAACGGAATTTCGTGACTACGAATCGTCGAACTGTCAAAATTGCGAATGGAAACCTTCCCTTTTTCTGGGAATAAGTCCATATAGATCAGACGGAGAATAGTTGATTTCCCCGCGCCCGAAGGACCCGTCAGGAAAACGAACTCGCCGCTGTTGATCGTGAAGTTGACATTTTTGATGCCGGCTTTTTTCCCAAATGTGCAATCAACGTTGATAAAAGAAATCATAGTTTCGATATAAAATTGATGGAATTTAATCACCGGTCTTCAATTAATCAACGCCTTCGACTCAAAAAAACGGATTTATTCCTCACTCGATCGGAAACGGCTATTGAATTCTTGAACAATAATGAATAATTTGGATAGTTGAATATGGAGAATACATGAAAAAAATTATCGCGTGTTTATTATCGCTTCTTTTAAACAGTCATCTTCTCGCTTCAACAGATTCTATCCGATTCGAAGATTATTTCACAGACGAAACGATGCGAGTCGATTTTTACCAAACAGGCACCAAGAATCAAACGACCATCAGCCTTGATGAAATCATTTTGGAACCCGGTTGGGCGGGAAGCTTGACAAATTTATTAGACACGATGAATTTCGGCGAGCATCGCGTTGTAATCCAAGATGCGCAAACCGGTCGTCAAATCTATTCAAGAGGCTTCAGCAGTATCTACAATGAATGGCAAACAACCGATGAAGCCGCAGAAGGAATTTTCCGGACATTTCACGCCTCCGTCAGGTTTCCTCTTCCGAAAAAACCGGTCGTTTTGACTCTTAGTTCCATGAATCGAAAGAACGAATATATCGAAGAATTCAAACACACCATCGATCCTGAAACTGCACGGATCAGACGTTTTGTGCCGATAAAAAAATTCCAAGCCAAGTCATACCAAAAATCCGGAAATCCCCACCAAAAAGTTGATCTCCTGATTTTATCGGAAGGATACACAAAAAAAGAAATGCGCGAGTTCCGCCGAGATGTTGACCACTACATGAAAGACCTCTTCTCCTTCAAGCCATTTTCAGAGATGAAAGACCGGTTTAATGTGTGGTACATTGAGGCTTCTTCCGAACAGTCCGGCATTGATAATCCCGCTTTGAATTTCTATGTAAATACCCAATTCGGTTTAAGTTACAGCACGTTAAATCTGGATCGCTATGTCTTTCCGACCGAAAATAAAATCATTCGCAATGTTGCCGCTCACGCACCATACGATTTTATCTGCATCCTTTTCAATTCACCCAAATATGGAGGCGGCGCTATTTTCAATCAATTTTCCGTTAGCTTCTCACGCATCGATCCAACTGGAGATGCTTGGTTGCCGGATTATGTCTTCGTTCATGAGTTCGGACATCTATTCGGCGGTCTGGGTGACGAATATTATTCCTCTGCTGTCGCCTACAACGATTTTTATCCACCTGACGTGGAACCATGGGAACCGAATTTAACTGCGCTACTGAATCCAGAAAATTTGAAATGGCTAAACTTAGTTGAACCCGGTACGCCGCTACCGACACCGTGGGATAAAGCGGATTTCGATCAACTACCCAGAAATTCCAAAGATCAGTCCCAGTTTCTGCGAAATCAAAAACATTGGGGAAAAGTCGGATGTTTCGAAGGCGCCGGGTATTCATCGACTGGACTCTATCGACCGGCTCTTGACTGCATCATGTTTTCAAGGAATACTGACGGTTTTTGTCCTGTTTGTCAGAGCTCAATTTCGAAAATGATTCGGTTTTATAGCGAATAAACTCGATTTTAAACCAACTTTTAGCATTATGATAGAAATTTTTCTTGAATTTTATTTGGAGTTTCAATAGATTAAAAACGTATTTAGGGAGAGGACCTTCGATTGATTTCAACCACAAAACAGTTCTTCCTTCTAATCTTAATCGGTGCATCCGCCACATTTTTAGCCGCCAGTTTCCCCAAAACCGTTCCCAAAAACCAAACCAGTGAATCCAGTCCGATATTGATCGGAACTCTGAAAATTCCAGCTGTCTTCGTCAAAGGAGGCAATTTTGAGATGGGTGATCAGTTCGACACCGGCGATGATGACGAAAAGCCTGTTCATTCAGTCACTTTAAACGATTTTTATTTGAGCGCTACCGAGGTGACGGTCGCTCAGTTCAAGAAGTTTTGCATCGCCACCCATCGAAAGATGCCTGAACAGGAATCCACCAGCGCTGACGATCATCCGATCGTTTTTATCACATGGTACGAAGCGAAAGATTTTTGTGAATGGGTTGGCGGAAATTTACCTACTGAAGCGCAATGGGAATATGCCGCTCGCTCTGGTGGATTATCGACTCAATATCCGACA
The DNA here is from genome assembly GCA_002774355.1 of Candidatus Marinimicrobia bacterium CG08_land_8_20_14_0_20_45_22. Lineage (NCBI taxonomy): Bacteria > Pseudomonadati > Fidelibacterota > Fidelibacterota bacterium CG08_land_8_20_14_0_20_45_22. The sequence continues at coordinate 24,767 of PEYN01000073.1, forward strand.
GGTAACGAAATGGATCGCTCGACAGCCAATATCTTCGGAAAAGGGAAAAAGGATAAATGGGAAAAAACTTCTCCGGTTGGAAATTTTCCGCCAAACTATCTCGGCATCTACGACATGGCGGGAAACGCTTACGAATGGTGCAACGATAATTACAAAAGCGATTACTATGCGTCTTCCAATTCCTTCGAACCACAAGGACCCGCTACAAGCATGTTCAAAACTTTACGTGGCGGCTCATGGTATCACAATAAAGAAGAAATGCGTTGTTCCGACCGATTTCGGTTTATGCCTGTCGCCCGCATTGGTTTCGTCGGATTTCGTATCGCGTGGAAACCTGAAAAAGCCGAAGCCTTAAAGATCCAAATGGAACAATAGGATACTGAATTTCTTTTTTTCACAGTTTTCAACGGTTTATGTCTTTCAATCTCAATAAAAAACCTTTGTTGCTCGCCGCAAGTATCGGATTTGTTGCGATGGTTGGTCAATTGTCATTCACGCGTCTGACCGCGCAAACTTTCTCGGGAAACGAGTTGACGTTCGGACTGGCGCTGGGACACTGGATACTATGGACAGGTATCGGAGCCGGCATCGGTTCGCTTCTTGTAAAAAAAACCCAGTCGCCGGGCGTCGTTCGGTTATTGATAATGCTTTTCGGATTTTCTCTGCTGGTATTTTTTTACGTCCAAACTTTCTTGCGTACGATAACCGGTGTATCAATTGCCACTTTGATCGGAATCGATCGAATTTTATTATGGACAGAGTTCATCTATTTTTCCCCCTGTGTGATTAATGGTCTTTTCTTTCCGTTCTTAGTAAGCTGGTTAGAAAAAGAAAATTTAGACTTGCCTCTGAATCGTATTTATACCGCCGAAGTTCTTGGCTCAGCCTTAGGGAGTATGTTTTTTGCCGGGTTTTTGCTTATAGGTCTGAATTCTTTCCAAATTCTTCACTTTTCCATTCTGGCGCTGTTCATTCTTGTCAATATCGTTCTTATTAAAAAATTTCGACCACGACTGATTTTCTTCGTCTTCTTCATCATGCCGGTTATTCTTTCCCTTATATTTGGTTTTAATCGAATTCTTGAGATAAAATGGCGGCCATTTGATTTTCAATCATTTCAGGAATCGCCGTTTCTATCGCTTACCGTCATTGAATATGATAAAAACCTGACCGTTTACGGCGACAGCGAACCACTCTGGACATTTGGAATCACAGAAAAAGCCGAAGAACTTGTCCATTTTGCCCTGATCAGTCATCCAAAGCCGAAATCAGTTTTGTTGGTCGGAATCTGTCCTGCCAATCTGGCAAAAGAAATTTTTCGCCATCCGACCGTTGACTCACTGACAAGCGTTCAACCAGACAAGATTCTTGATCGTGTCATTCGGAAATCCGCAAACGACCAATCAAATTCTCCGAAATTCCGAACTGTTTTGGCTGACCCGCTCGTCTATCTTAGAAAATGTTCGGAAAAATTCGATGTCATCATTCTGAATGCGCCGCCGCCGATTAATGTGCAATGGAACCGTCTTTATACGACAGATTTCTTTGCCAAAGTACATCAGCGATTAAATCCCGGCGGCATTTTATCTGTACAACTGCCCGGAAGCGAAACCTTTTTGTCCGATGATCACGTCCGATTTATGAAGATTATCGAAAATTCACTGCAGACAGTTTTTCCGTTCACCGAGTGGATTCCGGGAGAAACAATTCACCTGCTGGCGTCAAACCAGCTGATTTCAACCGATTTTTCCGTATTTTCTGAACAAATCCGTCTTAGACACCTGAAAACGTTATACTTTCAGGACTATTTTCTCGCCGATCGCCTCGCGTATGGACGGATCAAATTCCTTCAAAATAGAATCCAAACTTGCGATGAAACGGCAATCAACTGCATCAACGCACCAATCGGTTTTTACTACAACACGATTCTTTGGGATCAACAGACGGGCGGCTGGCTGAAACCGGTTTTCCAGACGCTTAAGCGAATACCGAATCGATTGATTTTTCCCGGATGGTTTCTTTTATCCGCCTTACCCTTTTTATTTTTGTTTCATAAAAAAGACCATGCTCCGATCAGCAGGCTGACCATGTTTGCGCTGGGTTTTATCGGAATGAGCCTTGAGTCGGTTCTGATTATTGTCTATCAAAGCCGCGTTGGCGCGATTTATCTCGGCATCGTTTTTCTGACACTTTCCTATATGACCGGATCGGGTTTTGGTTCGATCTGGATTTCGCCCCGGTTTTCACAAAAACCACATCTTATTAGCATCTCGATTTTTTGTGTGACCGTTTTAGTGGCCGGTTCGTTTCTGTTAACGATCTTCACTTCGGCTCCAACGACGGCCGGATTGGGGATTTACCTAATTTTGATCTTGATAGGAATTTGTATCGGAACGCTGTTTCCACAACTAACAATGCTGAGCCAACGATCAAATGACCGAATTCTCGCATCTGCTTCTGGAACAATGTACGCATGGGATATGTTCGGTGCCGCGTTGGGCGCTTATTTAACCGCAGGAATTTTCATACCTGTTTGGGGAATCGAATCGACCCTTACATTAATTTTTTTATCAAGCGTAACGGTTTTATTGGGAAATTGCATCAAGAATAATCGCTATGAATAATTTCAAACACTCAAGATCAACGACAAATTCTTTGTTATTCATAAAAGATTTTTTAGGGTATAAATGTATTTCTTAAGTGAGTGATTATGCATATTTATTCGTTCGACATTTACAGCTATATTTTTTTTGCAACGACGATTATCGCAGTAATTGTTGGCTTTGCACTCTGGCCACGCCGTGAAATAAAAGGCGCACTTTGGTTATTCTTCCTCGAAGTCGCCGCCGCTCAATGGGCATTTAGTCTCGCTATTGAGACTGCGGCCGCCACCGAATCTTTAAAATACTTTTGGAGTGCTGTCGCTTACTTTGGAACCACATCCGTTCCCGTGTTCTTTTTTCTTTTCGGATTTGAGTATCATCATAGTAAGAACTCGATCTCTAGGAAAGCGCTCTATTTCTTCGCAGTTATTTACATTGTCATAATGGTCATGACGTTTACTAATCATCTCCACCATTTACTATGGCCTAGCATTACTATCAATTCTGAAACAAATCTTGCAGTTTACAGTCACGGCTTGTTCTGGTGGCTATTATACGCATACGAATACATACTTATCTTTGGCGGATTTTATTTTCTCATCAATGCGGCTTTCCGATATGGCGCTTTTTACACGCTCCAGAACCTTGCTCTTATCGTAGGCGCCATTCTACCCATAACCGGGAATCTGATCTATGTTTTTGGGAAAAATCCGATTTCTGGGATAGATTGGACGCCCGTTGGGTTCGCTTTGTCAGGAGTCCTCCTTGCGTGGGGCATTCTAAATCTGAAATTTTTTAAACTTGCCCCAATTGCTAGAACCGTTATCGTGGAAAACATGGTTGACGGCGTCATTGTATTGGATTCAAAAAACCAAATCGTTGATACAAATCCTGCGTGTTCGATCATCTTGCAACGCGATATCAAACAGATAATTGGCTCAGATATTTACCAATTATTCCCTTTAACATTCGATTTGGATCAATTTTTACAATCTATAGATTATTTGCAAAAAGAAATCGACCTAAGCAATATAAAACCGGTACATAACTATGAATTACGACTTTCTATCATTCACGACCGGTTTAATCGAATGATTGGAAAAATTCTGGTTCTCCGCGACATAACCGAACAGAAAAAGATTGAAGCGGAACGGGAGAAACTCATCACTGAACTTCAGAATGCAACGAATAAAGCCAAAACGTTAAGCGGTCTCTTGCCGATCTGCGCCAGCTGCAAAAAAATCCGTGACGATGAAGGTTACTGGCACAACGTCGAAGAATACATCCAAACTCATTCCGAAGCTGATTTTACTCACGGAATCTGTCCGGAGTGTATGCAAAAATATTACCCGGATATCGCCGCAAAGGTTAAATCTCGCCAAGATAAAAAAACCGGTTAGCACCTTATTACTTAAAATACAGGTTATGTCTCTTTAAAAATGGTTGGCTAACTTCAGTCCGACAATTCCGGAAAGTATAACAACGATGCAGACGATTCGAAAAAGAGTGGCCGGTTCGTGAAATAACAGAATTCCAAGCATCGCCGTTCCAACGACACCGATTCCCGTCCAAACTGCATACGCCGTCCCGATCGGAATAATCCTGATTGCCATCGATAATAGACCAAAAATTATAAACATCGCAGTTATTGTATAGATTGAAGGTATCAGTCTCGAAAAACCTTCCGTATATTTCATTCCGACTGCCCATACCACCTCAAAAAGTCCGGCAATAATCAGAATTATCCAAGATGCATTTGAACACAGTTTAACCGATAGATTCAGCATTTCTTTCTCTTTCTAGCCACAAAGTCACAAGGGCACAATGACCGTCGCAAATTCTTTGCGACCTTCCTCATTACTTTATCCCAAACTTATCCGCCAAGGCGGACAGGCTCGCTAATTTACTCACAATTTTATCATCCTATTCAACAATACATTCAATCCGCCAAAGGAGAACAAGTCCAATCGACCCCGCAGTCTTTTCCTGCTTTCTAATTTATTTCTCATTGACCGTTTCCCGATTAAAAACCTGCGCTGAAAATATCTGAATTTCGGCGCTTTTATCTTTCCATGCATCACGAGGAAGTCCTGCTTTCAGACAAGTTTGTCCCAGAAACGTCTCTCTATCCCAGCCGTAATCAGTAGCAACCTGCGGAAGGAGTAGCCCCTGATAATAACCGCGACGAATGATGATGCCATGTTTCCCGACTTCGATCACATTCGGATTTGTGATTACTTCTGGAACAGTAAGAACGGAAACTTCGACGGTGATATCTTTCAGTTCGCGTTCTGAAACAGGCTGAAATCGCGGGTCTTCCAGCGCCGCCGATTTAGCGACTTTCATTACCGTTTCATAAAGCGGATAAATCGGTAAAATATATCCGATACATCCGCGCAATTCGTGATTCTTTTCGAGCGTCACGAACGCGCCGCGATTTTCTTTCATTTTCGGTGGAATTTCTTTGAGATTTGGCATCGATTGGCTGGTTACAACCGCTTTGACCGTCGCTTCGGCGAGATCCAATAGCCAAACTTGTTCGTCATGCTTCAGTTCGCCTTTATTCAAGATTGATGAATCAATTCTCACTTCCTCTTTTACCTTCTCATTTCGATACATCACCGCGGCACAATATCCGACGACTTGTGATTTACTCCCGCCGGGAACGTCGCCGCTATTTGCGTATTTCAGAATTTTTACGCGATTGGCTCCCACTTTTTGAGCGGCAATCATAATGGCTACGACCGCCGCGCCGCCGCAAGCTTCATAATCACGCTCGTACAATCCAGTATAAAGCGCTTTTGGATTCATCCGTTCGATCTGCGTCATAAATTTCTGATCGATCGCCTTGCACTGGTTGTACGGATGATAATGCGAAAGATCGGTGGATGCGATGAGAAGAACATTTTCCTTCGAGGCGATCTCGCCCAATTTTTGACCCAGCGATTCGATCACTTGATAATCCATCGTTCCAATGACAATCGGAATAATAGGCACATTTCCGAAAATGGTTTGCAGAAACGGCAACTGAATTTCCAGCGCATGTTCGCCGCGCTCCAGCATTTTCGCAACATGACCGACCGATGAGAATTTTACTAACCCGTTTTTCGTCTCGCAAAGCGCCGCCAACTTTTTATCAACAGGCATCTTGCCAAGCGGTGTAACATAAGAATCGCCGGGATAAATTGCGGCATACTGAAAATATTCGATATGCGACGGAGAGACAACAATAACCGCGTCGTATTTCTGATCTTTGACCTCGTTGTAGGCATAAGCCGCGACCTGCCCGCTGTAAAATATTCCGGCATGCGGAGCAATCAGCGCGATGGGCTTGACACTTAGAATCTTCTTCCCTGTCTGGCTAAAAAACCGCTGAAGCGTGGCGGATAATTCACCGAGATTGTCGGGGTAAAACGATCCTGCCGCCGCCGGTTGCCTGTCCTGCGCTCCTGCGGCACGAAACATCAGGCAGACGAAAAGCAACAGAAACGAAAAAGTAAATAGGTGATTCATATTACCTCCAGATTCCGGGAATTTTTGCTTGACAAACGCTGCACTTTCCATCGACAATTTTATTAGAGATGACAGAAAAACCAGCGCGTTCGATTAAGAGACTTCCGCAGTAAGGACAGTACGTATTCTCCTTCTTATTTGGGGGAACATTCCCGATGTAAACGTACTGAATTCCCGCTTCCCGCGCAATTTCGTAAGCCGTTTCCAGCGTCCGCGTCGGCGTTGGTGGAAGATTATTCATCTGATAATGCGGATAAAAGCGCGTAAAATGAACCGGCGTGTCGGTTCCAAGATTATTCACGACCCAGCGACTTAACTCGCGCAAAGAATTGCGATCATCATTCTGCGTTGGAATGACCAAATTGACGATTTCCAACCAAACGCCCTGTTCTTTAATCCGAACCATCGTATCAAGGACAGGCTTCATCGACCCTGAGACAACTTCTGAATAGAATTTTTCCGAAAACGCCTTAAAATCGACCTTATATGCGGAAAGAACTTTGCATAAATCCAGCAGAGGCTGTTTTTGGATAAATCCATTGGAAATCATCACGCTGTGAACGCCGCGTTGTTTGGCAAGCGCCGCCGTGTCAAGAATATATTCAATAAAAATCGTCGGCTCGTTATAGGTAAAGGCTATCGTCGGCGACTGTTGGGATTTCGTCAAACTGACTAAGGCTTCTGGGGACAAATATTCGAATGGGATATCTTCCGGCTTAACCTGTGCAATATTCCAATTCTGGCAGAATTTGCATTGAACATTACATCCGGCAGTGGCAACCGAAACCGCCGTCGTTCCCGGCAAAAAGTGGAATAGCGGTTTTTTCTCGATCGGATCGAGGTTAATTGTACATAACCTTCCGTAAACTAATGTGTGATAGACGCCATCCCGGTTTTCGCGCACCCTGCAATAACCGCGTTGTCCCGGCGAAACGATGCAACTCTTCGGGCAAAGCTGACACTGAATGTTCTTCCCATCCAACTTTTTATAATAGCGAGCCTCACGAATGTACGGCTGTTCCGATTTCCCGGCAAAGGCATCACAAACAAATGTCGGCGCTATGACCACTCCGGCTAAACCTGTTGCCATTTTCAGGCAAAAGTCACGGCGAGACTGATCGACGCCATCAGCCAATGAGTCGCTCGTTTTGATAAATTTTCGTTTTTTCATCGCTACACTTACCACCAGAAATTAATTGGTATTGAAATCGAATTCAAGAGCAAATATATTGTTTTTTCCATATATTCGCTTACTCACTGACAGATAAGGAAGTTAGCAGTAAAAATTTTCTTGGTTCTTTCCACATTCCGTTTACATTTGTCCCATAATGAGTTTTTATGCAATGTATTGTTCCGCGCTGATGATTTAGTCATTGCGCAATTTGAGAAGCCTGATGAAGAACCAAAGTCTATCGTCCCGCTCCGCAAAGTCTTTCTGAAATATCCGTTTCAGGTTTAGTCCTGAACCTGCCTAACGACAAATCAGGTGGAATCAAGAAGATTTCATGAATACGAATTGCACCGATAACAAAAAAAGGAAATGGAATGGACAATCCCACAGGAATCCTGTTTTTTCCTATGTTTCGTTCCATCTTTCCCGTCACTCCCCGGAAAGCGCCGAACTATCTAAAATCGAGAACAACCTCATTGCGGATGAGAATGGTTCCATTCCTGATTAGAATAACGCCTTTCCGGATGTGAACGACTTCATTCCGAAGCAGAATAACTCCTTTCCTGATGAGAACAACCCATTTCCGGAAAGGAATAACTCCATTCCTGATGAGAACAATTCCACTTCTTGCGGGAATGATCTCATTATTGGAAAGAATGACCGCATCACGGAAACGAATGGCGTTCTGCAGAACTTTTACCATGAAATCCCGCTCGAATCTGACCATCGAATTCCAGATACTGGAAAGATAGAAAACAGAAAAAGAACAAGAAAAAACAGAAGGAGGCCGAAATGGCAATGTCACAAAGTAACGTAATTCAGGATGCGGGGGTCGCGCTGGCCGCCGCGAAGAATCATGCAACGGAACTTGCAGAGGTCGGTATCACCACCGAAGATGTTGGGCGCGTCGAAACGCTCATTACAACCCTGACGGAGAAGGATTTCCAGCATAAGGAGAGCATAAGCCACGTCAGGCGGCTGACCGACGAACAGAACCTGCTGATTGGAAGAGGCCAGTTCATCATCGGGAAAATTCAATCCGCCGCAAAGGTGCAATTTTTCCGCAACAAGAACGTCCTGATCGAATTCCACATCGGAAAAGAAAAAGACAAAACCGTCGCCGAGGTCCTGAACGAATTGGGGTACATGAAGGGACTGATGGTAACCTATGCGTCTCAACTGACGGCACGCGGCATCAAAGAGGTTGATTTGACGGAACTCAATGCCTGCCACACGGAACTTCAGGAGAAAGACCGCGAACAGGAAAACGCCAAACGCCTGCAAGTCCAGATTGGCGCAGAACGGAACGCGGCTCTCGCCGAATTGAAAGACGCGGTGGCGCTGATTCGTCAGTCCGCCAAGACTTGTTTCCGCGGAAATAAGACGATCCTCAACGAATTCAAGTCAATTCTCAAGGCGCGGAAACCGAAAACTCCGGACACGCCCGTACCGCCCGAAAACGCCTGATGCGCGTTTGACAAGGAAACCGAATCACAAGTCGTCCAAAAGCCTTCCGAAGGAAAACCTTCGGAAGGCCGGATTCCTATTTGAAAAGATAACGTGGGCGGTATGTTTTTTTCTCTTTCGTTTTCTTCCTACAGCCCGCGACTGTTTAAACTGTGAAAATCTGCTTGTTTCATGTTGGAAAATAAGTTACAACCTTTCTCTTGACATGAAAGATATTCCTTTGTAAAATGACAATGAAGGCATTTTTTACAATGAATACTGAAAATCCAATATTAAACAGTCCTTATAATGAACCCCTTCTGCATTACGCAACCGATACCGACGGCGCGCTGAACTATAGCGACATCCGTCCGGGAAGACGAATCTTCACACCTGATATTCAGGTCATTCCGACCAAACAGGGTCCTCAATCGGAAATCTTTGAGGTCAACGACACGCCAGGACAATACGGGAGTCACCTCATCAATCTCTGCCGGAGAGAAGTAGGGATCTGGAGAAATCAAAACTATCCCAACACAACCAGGGTCACCAAAGAACTTCTGATCTTTTGGTTTGAAAATCCAGATAGACACGCAGTTAAAAAACTATTCTTTGCTCAACGGGAAGCTATCGAAACAGCCGTCTGGTTAAATGAAGTCGCGGACAAATCAAACGCCGGGCAAAACATCCTGAATGTAATTCAGGAAGGACAGCGAAAAGAAATTGATGATCTTTCAAGTCAACTTCCCAGAATTGCTTTTAAAATGGCGACGGGAACCGGGAAAACGGTCGTTATTGCCTGCTTCATTCTCTATCACTATTTCAACAGACAGGAATATCGCAACGACACACGCTTTGCCGATTACTTCTTAGTACTTACGCCCGGAGTGACCATCAAAGACCGTCTGGGTGTTTTGTTCGTTGATACCAACCATAAAAATCCGAACGAAATTGAAGATTACTATCACATTCGAGGATTAACGCCAAAACATCTCGAAACTCGACTTGAAAACCTCAACGCACGATTGATTGTTACAAATTATCATACTTTTGAACCAAAAACACTACAAGGTAACAAGCGTGGTGTCTATGATGGAAAAGTTGATTTGAACGGAAATAAGATTGATTCCGGGAATTCAGAGGATTTTTCAATTGTCGTTAAAAGAACTTTGGGAAAATTCAAATCCGGAACCCGTTTGCTCATTATCAACGACGAAGCACATCACTGCTATTTGCCAAAGTCAAAGGGAAAGACCTCTGACAACGAAGAATCCGATGAAAACGCCCGCGCCGCCGTCTGGTTTACCGGTATCAAAGAAATTTCACGGCGATTCAAAGTCCAGCAAGTGTATGATCTTTCTGCGACTCCATACTACCTTAAAGGTTCCGGCTATCAGGCGTATGATTTATTCCCGTGGACGGTTATCGATTTTGGATTGATAGAGGCTATCGAATCCGGGCTTGTTAAGATTCCATTTATCCCGGAAAGCGATAATACTCAAGAATTGAAAATGCCAGTTCTTCGTAACTTGTATGAACATATAAAAAATGATTTACCTCAAAAGGGACAAAAGCGAAGGAAATCAGAAGCAAAAGAAGAAGGTTCTAACGTAAAGGAACTTCCACCAAAATTACCCAGACTGCTTAAAATTGCTTTAGATCAATTCTATGAACACTATGAAGATTATGATAAAGGGTGCCGCGAACAACAGGAAGAAGCCAAAAACCTGTTGACGTCACCCCCCGTTTTTATTATTGTTTGCAATAATACGTCCGTTTCAAAAGAAGTTTATAAATATATCGCTGGTTATGAATTCGAAGATCCCAACGGAGCGGTTCGGACTGTTCCCGGTATCAAGGAAATGTTCTCCAATTATGACATCTCAACTGGCAGACCATTAAAACGTCCACCAACACTGTTAATCGATAGTGATGCTCTCGAAAACAACAACCAGATCAATGATGATTTTAAAAAAATTTTCGCATCGGAAATCGGAGAATTCAAACGCGATTATGTCAGGATACACGGACAGGGCAGCACTGAAAAAATCACCGAAACCGAAATCCTGCGCGAGGTCGTTAACACGGTTGGAAAGCCGGGGAAATTAGGCTCCCATATTCGGTGTGTAGTATCTGTCTCGATGCTGACAGAAGGCTGGGACGCCAACACCGTAACCCATATCATGGGCATTCGCGCTTTTGGCTCTCAATTGCTATGCGAACAGGTCGCCGGTCGCGCTTTGCGCCGGGTGAACTATACTCTGAAAGGATATGACAAAGAAGGCAACCCAACGGAAGATAAACGTAAAATCACGGCCTACAAATTTCCCCCGGAATATGCCCACATTATCGGAGTTCCTTTTAAAATGTTCAAAGGTGGAAAAACTCCACCACCACCGCCACCGCAAAAAACAACAAAAATATTTGCGATGGAAGCAAGGCAATCTTTATATGAGATTACTTTTCCGAATGTTGTCGGCTATCGTATAGATAATACCGATGGTAAAATAACACATGATTTTTCAGGTATCGAGAATTTCCAGATTCAGGGAAATATGACGCCGATCCGTACCAAATTAGCCAACGCATTTTCCCCGCAGGAAATCGAATTAAAAATCCAAAGTGTTCTGGAGAAAAGAGACGCCGAAATTATCTTCTGGCTTACCAAAGAACTCATCAATGTCCATTTCAGTGATGACGATGGTAATAAACAATTCCAAAAATTCGGGAAACTGAAAAAAATCGTCGAAGAATGGTATAAGACCAAAGTGGAACTTCTCAATATACGCGGTGATCAGTATAAACGACTGCTTTATTTCGAAAATCTTAAAACCGTTGTAGATCATATTGCACGTGGAATTAATACCGATAAAAACACCTCTGACTTTATCCGGCCGTTTTTTAACTACTACAACAAATTCAACAGCACTAAGTACGTTTTCGGCCAAACCACTAAAGAGGTTTATTGGACTACTAAAAGCCACGTGAATGCCGTTGTTATGGATAGCGGATGGGAAGGTATAGCCGCCAAGTCACTCGAGGAATTGGACGAAGTTGTTTCCTATGTGAAAAATCAGTTTCTCGGATTGGCAATTCCTTATGTTAAAGATGGCAAGGATCATTCGTACTTCCCTGATTTTGTCGCTCGGGTCATTGGAAAAGACAGTAAATCGAAAAACCTGCTGATTGAAATCTCCGGCATGAGTCAGGACAAAGCCGAAAAGAAATGGTTCGTCGAAAATCGCTGGCTTCCGGCTGTCAACGCCGTCAAGGATAAATATCAATACCCCGAATGGCATTTCATCGAAATCGCCAACGATATTCGGAATATTAAAAACGAACTCATCGAGAAAATCAATTCGCTGTAAACGATGAACGAAGAACAACTCAGGGAAAAATTACAGAAACTTCGCTCGCTTCCGGGCGAAGCAGAGACTGTCGAGTTTAAAGAGGCAAAAAGCGGTTATGATTTTCATAAAATTGGCAAATATTTCTCTGCACTGAGCAATGAGGCGAATATTAAGGTTAAAAATGAATCCTGGCTGATCTTCGGGGTGAGGAACAAGGATAGGGAAATAGTCGGTTCCAATTATCGGGCTGGCAATCGGCCTTATTTAGATAGTTTAAAAAACGAGATTGGAGAAAAAACTACCGGTCGGATTACTTTTGTCGAAATATTTGAACTAACCATGCCGGAAGGCAGAGTGGTCATGTTCCATATTCCTCCCGCGCCACAAGGAATCCCGGTCGCCTGGGAAGGACATTATTATGGTAGAGACGGCGAATCGTTACGCCCGCTAAACATCGAAGAAATAGAACGTATCCGTAGGCAGGTCACTAATTACGACTGGAGTGGCGAAATCTGTTCGGGTGCAACCTTTAATGATCTTGATGCTGATGCCATTAGAATTGCACGGGAATCTTTTAAAAAGAAAAATCCGCGACTGGCAGATGAGACGAATTCATGGAACAACCTTACTTTTTTAAATAATGCCCGGATTACCATCGACTCTCAAATAACCCGTACCGCTGTTCTTTTACTTGGCAAACCCGAATCGGCGCATCATATCGCTCCGGCAATTGCCCAGATTACCTGGACTCTGAGGGATAAAGACGCTGTCGAAAAGGACTATGAACATTTCTATTGTCCCTTTGTAAAGGCCGTAGATCAGGTATTCGCTAAAATCCGCAATCTGAAATATCGCTATCTGAAACAGGGAACTCTATTTCCCGAAGAAATCGATCAGTACGAACCACTTAATATTAAAGAAGCCTTGAGTAATTGTATCGCTCATCAGGATTACACCTTAGACGGTAGAATTACCGTTACCGAAAGCGAAGATGGTTACCTGACTTTTGTCAATCCGGGTTCTTTCCTGCCCGGCTCTATTGAAAAAGTTTTGCATAGTCAGAATCCGCCTTCATACTATCGGAATCAATTTTTAACCCAGGCAATGCTGAAACTGAATATGATCGACACCGTTGGCGGTGGCATCAAACGAATGTTTCGTCTTCAGCGCGAGCGCTTCTTCCCGCTTCCGGAATATGATCTTTCCGATAACTTAGTTAGAGTGGTTTTAATCGGAAAAATGTTGAATCCGGAGTATGCCAGAGTGCTGGCTCTGAATCCCGATCTTAGCCTGGAGGAAATTATACTCCTGGACAAGGTGCAAAAGAAAAAAGAATTAACCAAAGACGAAGCTCATCATCTGAAGGAGAGAAGGCTAATCGAAGGACGAAAGCCAAATTACCATATATCGGCCTCGATTGCCAAGACTACCGGCCAGTCCACTGACTATATGAGGTTAAAAGGCGTCGATGATCAATTTATTCGTAAGATGATTATCGAACATCTCGATAAATTCGGGGAAACCAAAAAAATAGCATTTGAAAAAGTTATGTTAAGTAAGATATCTGATAATCTGACCGAACAGCAGAAAAAAAATAAGATTAGGAATATCCTGCAGGATCTGAAAAGAAAAGGCAAGATCATCAACAAGGGTAAAATCTGGACAATTAATCCGTGAAATGGTTAATAAGCATGAAATACTTAGACATTTTCCAGGATATCTTTAGACATTTTTTAGATATCCGTTAGAGAGAACCTGGATGAATTACTTAGATATCTTTAAACATTTTTTAGACATTTTATAGGCTGAAAAACTATGACAAACTCCATCGACTCCATCAAACACAATCAGGACAAACGCGCCCACATCCCCAGCCGCGAAGAAGCCGGATACGAAGACGCCAATCCTAAAGTCCAGCAAGGAAATAAAATTCTCGAACTTCCTAAAAATCCCATCGTCAACCGCGGGCAAGACCCCGAACTCTTCTGGCTCAGTAAATACGGCAACGATGACCGCGACGAATTACTCCAAACCGATATCCGCTCGCTCTACCGTCACGAACATATCGCGC